>JAJCYJ010000694.1 GCA_029262975.1 Saprospiraceae bacterium | reverse complement strand
TGTGACCCTGGGTGTGATGCAATTCTTGCAGGTGTTTTTAGCCAATACACTTTACTACGAAGTTTCTCCTGGATTTATCATTTCGCCAGGTTCTATAGTGCTTTTTAGTGGCAGTTTGTTTACAGTATTACTGATATACATCCGTGAAGATGCCGACGAAGCCAGAAAAATAATCTATGCGATACTTGTTGCAAATGTTGTAATGATTTTGTTTCAATTGATCTTTGGGTATAGCATCGATACATCTATAGCCATCAATAGCTATGGACTGCCACCCGATTTTTTCTTTTCTAATGTGCGTATTCTGATCGTTGGTACCGCTTTACTATTTATAGATTCAATTATAGTAATTGTTCTGTTTGAATATTTCTCCCATTATTTTAAGTCACTTTTTGGGCGGATATTCTTAACCATGACAATTGTGTTAACGATTGATTCTATATTATTTTCAACCTTGGCGTTTAATGGATCCGATCACATCAAAAAGTTGATTATTACAGGAGTTATTTCTAAGACGGCATCAGCCTTTCTCTATTCATTGATTTTTACATTATATCTTTTATTTTTTGAGAAGAGGATAACTGAAGTTACACGTTATTCTTTTAACGATATTTTCTCTTGGCTCACATATAGGCAGAAATTTGAGCAACTCACAATACGGAGTGAAAGATTAAAGAAAGAATCCGACCAATCTATTCTAAAGAGTGAGCAGCGCTTCAGGAATATATTCAATTTTTCTCCAATAAGTCTTCTGGAAATAGATATCTCGAAAATATATAGATATTATGATCAATTAAGAGAGAAGGGGATAAATGACTTGAAATTGTACTTTGAGAAAAACCCTGAAGAATTAGGATTCTTGTTTACTCAACTGAATTATTTAGACATTAATCAGGCTACCCTTGATTTATATGAAGCACGGACTAAAGAAGAATTTTACCAAAATTTGGATCAAACAATTACACAGAGTTCTGCAGAAGTATATAAGAAAGAGTTGATTTTGTTATCCGCAGGGATAAATGACTATGTAGCTGAGTGCGCTATAAAAACGATAACTGGAAAGTTGTTACATGTACAATTTTCATTCAATGCTTTAGATAAAGATGAAAATGAACGGTTCGTCGTCCTAGTAGCATTGAGTAACATTTCAGATCGAGTCAAGTCGGAAAATTCGCTAAAGAAGAGTGAGGATTTATTGAAAGAGTCTCAGAGAGTTGGTAAGCTCGGCAGTTGGGAACATGATTATAAAAAAGACGAAGTATTCTGGTCGGACGAATTATTCAGAATGTTTGGAATGGAGCCTAATGAAATTGTCCCCAGCAAGGACAAATTTCTATCTCATATTCACCCTAACGATCTCGAAGAAGTTAAAACAACATTTGCAGATTCTTATGAAAACAAGAAGGAATACCAACATTCGCATCGTTTTTTATTACCTGATGGAACTATTAAATATGTGAACGAAAGATGTGTTACAGAATATGATATAACTGGAAATGCAGTTAGACTATTAGGGACTGTTAACGATATAACGGATGATACAATATCCTCTATTAAACAGGAAGAACTCGCTACTAGAAATAAGTTGATTCTGGATACAACACTCGATGGTTTCATTCTAGTTGATGAAAATGGACAGATAAGAGATGTAAATAAGGCATATTCCCGATTGACTGGTTTTAGTAAAGCTGAATTGCTAAAAATGAGTATTCTTGACTTAGATGTAGAGCAAAGTGTAAAGGAAGTTTTAGAAACAGTCAACAAAATTCACACATTAGGTGGGCTTCAGTTTGAGACAAAACATAAAACTAAAATAGGACACCACCTAAAATTTAGCGTGAGTGCATCATTGATGCATATTGATGATCAACAATTTACGGCTGCTTTTTGTCGTGACATGACTTATCTAGAAGAAGCTGAAGAGACGCTGAGAAAAAGCGAGGAACAATACAGGAGCATCGTAAATCATGCCAATGTGTGTATCCATGAATTGAATCTTGAGGGCGAATTTATCTTATTGAATCCGGCAGGATTATTAATTTTAGGAGTTGAGGAGGATTCTGAGATACTCGGGCAAAAGTATTCACAAGGAGTTAGTGCAAAAGATGCGTTGAGGATTCAAGATTTATTTAACTTGGCAATAAATGATGGTATTTCATCAAGTTTTGAATTTCTTTCAGCAGACAACAAGACATATATTTCGTCTTGTTTTATTCCAATTGTAGAAAATGGAAGTGTTCAAAAGGTGATTGGAATATCCAATGATATTACAGAGAGAAAACAGGCAGAACAAGAAT
Source organism: Saprospiraceae bacterium (assembly GCA_029262975.1). Classification (GTDB taxonomy): domain Bacteria; phylum Bacteroidota; class Bacteroidia; order Chitinophagales; family Saprospiraceae; genus JAJRXG01. Next base: position 4,896 of record JAJCYJ010000694.1, on the reverse strand, counting down.
TGAGGGATAGTAAGAATTTTTTACAAAATGCGCTGAATTCTATGCAGGATGGAATATCAGTAGTCACTAAAGATGGCGTTCAGATAGAGGCGAACCCTGCTTTGTGTCGGATGACTGGATTCTCAAAAGATGAATTGATCGGGCGTAGCCTGCCCAGGCCATATTGGCCGGAAGAAGAGTACGAAAATATTCAAAAGATATTCGGGAGGCGGAAACTTCGAGCAAATGATAGTTTTGAATTTATTTTTAAAAGGAAAAATGAACAAAGATTTCCAGTGATACTAAGCCCGGCCCCAATCTTGAACGATGATAGAGAAATCGTCAATTATATTGCTACCATAAAGGATGTCACGGAACAAAAAGAACGGGAGAAAGCCCTTTTAGAAAGCGAAAACAGATTCAAAACTATATTTGAACAGGCAGCAGTCGGAGTATCCTTACATGATTCTGTGACAGGAGATTATTTACGGATCAATAATAAGTACGGTACTATAGTCGGTTATTCATCAGAAGAGATTCAAGAACTTAGTTATAAAGCCATCTCACATTCAGATGACCTGATTCGGGAAGATGAACTTATGGATCAAATGATCAATGGATCCATAGTAAGCTTTTCAATCGAAAAGAGAATGATAACAAAAGAAGAAAAAACCATTTGGGTCAAGTTATCTGTCTCTCCAATGATGTTTTCTGGAACAACAGTGACACAGCATATAGGTGTTATAGAAGATATCACGCATATTAAATTGCTCGATAACTGGAAATCATTACATGGATCTATATTAGAATCGATAGCTAAAGGGGCTCAAGTTTCAAAAATAATTACTGACATAAATAAGGGAATTGACAATTTGATACCTGGAGCTATGTCGTCTGTATTATTAGTCAATGATAAAAATCGACTTGTTGCTTCAGGTCAATCCAGATTGCCAAAAAAGTGGATTAAGTCAATTGATAATTTGGAACAGGGACCTAAAGTAGGTTCTTGTGGAACTTCGGCTTTCACGAAAAAGAGAGTAATTTCTGGCGATATTAGCACAGATCCTCTTTGGGCGGATTTTAAAGAAATGGCCTTAGAGAATGGTTTATATTCATGTTGGTCTGAACCAATTATCTCATCTGAGGGTAGCGACACGCTTGGAACATTTGGTGTGTACTTTGACCAAATTAGATATCCAAGTCCGGAAGAGATTGGTTTATTGGTTTCAGTTTCTAAAATTTTATCTATAGTAATTGAAAAATCCATGGCAGAAAAGGAGCTATTGAATTATAAGATAGATTTAGAAAGACTCGTAGAAAAACGGACCGTAGAATTGGAAAAAAGAAATGAAGAATTAGAAAGTTTTAGCTATTCAGTGTCTCATGATTTACGAGGACCATTGACCCGAATTGACGGATTCAGTAAAGCACTTCTGGATATTTATAAAAATGATTTAGATAAGACCGGACAACACTATATTGAAAGAATCAGAGCTTCGACACAAAATATGGGATTGATAATAGAAGACATATTAACTTTGTCTCGGGTGTCACGTCAAAACCTAAAAAAATCAAAGGTCAACTTAAGTCAAATATCAATTCAAATATTGAGACAACTGAAGAAGTCTTCTCCAGACCGCGAGGTCAATATTGATATTGAATCAAACCTTATAGCTGACATGGATCCGGGTCTGGCAAGAGTGCTTTTAGAGAATCTCTTGAGCAATGCTTGGAAATTTTCGGATAATTCTGTTATATCAAATATTGAATTTGGTAGTCACGAATACAAAGGTGAAAAGTGGCTTTATGTAAAGGATAACGGAATTGGATTTAATATGAAATATGCTGATCAGTTATTCCTTCCTTTCAAACGACTTCATACTTCTAAGAACATCGATGGTTTTGGTGTTGGCCTTGCCACGGTTAAAAGAATCGTGGACAAACATGGAGGACTAATCAGGGCGGAAAGCAAAAAGGGAAATGGTTCAACTTTTTATTTTAAAGTTTAAAGTAAATTCATGAAATGTGATCAAAGCAAACACGTAATTTTAATAGAAGATAATTCTGATGATATAGAATTAATCAAGATGGCACTGAATATGTGTAAGGATATAGAGCATGTGCGAGTATTTCAGGATGGTGAACAAGCCCTTGATTTTCTTTCTAGTTTGCAGCCGGAATATATGCGCCCGAATAATGTTAATATTGGATTGATCATTTTGGATTTTAAAATTCCGAAGATTAGCAGTATTGAGGTATTAAAATATATACGAAAGAATACGGTCACACAGAAGTGTCCAGTTGTAATTTTCACTTCATCAAACGAAGAAGTAGATATTCATCTTAGTTATGAAAATGGAGCCAATAGCTACGTGCTAAAACCGGTAAATGCGGGTGAGTTTGAAGATGTGGTGAAGAAAATAACTGAATATTGGTTAACTTGTAACCAATTGGACAATTTAGTTAATAATTAGTTTTATTGTATTATCCCTTTATATGGGCGTAATTGGATTATTACCTGTCGAATTGTCTACATTTTAATTTTTTCACAAAAGCTGCTAACAAGAATTTACTCTTGGCTCTTAGACAAGGCTTGATATTCCTTGATTATTACGTGGTTACGGCTCAGACGTTGTAAATATGGAGACATTAATTTCACATCTTTAGTTTAGACATTCCTATCCATGACAAAAGATATAAATATTTTGCTAGTAGAGGATTCTGTTGATGACGCTGAGTTGTTAATATTAGAGCTCGAAAAAAGTGGCAAAATAGTCACTTGGGAAAGAGTATGTGATAAAGATTCTCTCGAAAAGGCATTGAAGACCCGACCCAGGGATATAGTAATTTCGGATTATTCAATGCCAGGATTCACTGGCTTAGAAGCCTTGAAAATCGTTAGAGAATTCGATCCAATTCTTCCTTTTATTTTGGTTTCAGGTGCTATAGCCGAAAAAAGTGCAGTTGATCTCATGAAGCATGGTGCACAAGACTATATTCTCAAAAGTAATTTAATCAGGCTGTCCACTGCAGTTTCGAGAGTGCTTTTAGAAGCTAAGATCAAAAATGATGCATTAAGGGATGCAAAAGACTTAAAAGAAAGTAATAAAAGATTACTGGCGATCTTTAATGGTACTACCGAAGGTATGATTTTGCTGAAAGTGTTAAAGGATAAATTTATAATTGATTCGTTAAATAATACTATAACTAACGAGATTGAGAAGTTTTTCGGACTAGTAGATGTTCTTTCGTTTATTGGTTTGAATTATAAAGATTTTTTGATTAATAAGGTAAACGTTAGCCTAAAACAGACAAATCTTTTGCTTAATCGCTTTCGAAAGGTTGCCAATTCTCACGAAAGTGATCACTTTATTGAGAAATTTGTCGTCGGTGCGCATACAGTTTATGAGGAAATTCAATTGAATCCTTTGATAGACAATGGTGTTTGCGTGTATATTCTAGCCGTATCTAAAGATGTGACAGATAATATCAATGCTGAAGAAAACCTAAAACAGGCTTACAATGAAGTAAGGAAATTGAAGACACAGCTTGAAAAGGAAAATAAGCTTTTAAAAGAAGAGATACTATTGACGCAAAACTTCGATGAAATTATCTATAAAAGTGATGCAATTCATGAAGTCATAAGACAGATTTCTCAGGTGGCCCCGGTAGATGCTTCTGTCTTGATAACCGGAGAGACCGGTACAGGAAAGGAATTGGTTGTAAGTGCCATACATAAATCGAGCAGTAGACATAATGAAAAATTGATAAAAATAAATTGTGCTGCATTGCCAAGTGAATTAATTGAAAGTGAGCTTTTTGGTCATGAAAAAGGTGCCTTTACCGGTGCGGTCACTTCAAAATTGGGCCGTTTTGAACTCGCTGACAAAGGCACAATTTTCCTGGACGAAATTGGTGAATTACCAATTGAGTTACAACCAAAACTGTTGCGTGTCTTGCAAGAAGGAGAGTTTGATCGTCTCGGAGATACGAAAACGATTAAGACGAATGTAAGAGTCATAGCTGCTACAAATAAAGATCTCCAAAAGGAAATTCATGAAGGAAGATTTAGGGCAGATCTATATTACAGATTGAATGTCTTTCCTATTGATGTCCCACCTTTGCGTGAACGAAAAGATGATATTTCCGTTTTGCTCGCTTATTTCGTAGAAAAGTATAGCAAAAAGTTTAAAAAATCTAATATGAAAACTTCCGAGGATTCGCTTAAAGCATTAGAAAACTATGATTGGCCTGGTAATGTACGGGAATTAGAAAATATTGTCGAACGGGCTTTAATCATATCACGAGACGGGGTTCTTCCATTTAAACAATTACTTAGCTCTTCTAATAATCTCAATTCCATCAACTCCATGAATGTGTTAGCTCTGGACAAGGTAGAAAGCGTGCATATCCTGAAAGTTCTTGAAAATTCTAAGTGGAAAATTAATGGTCGCAACGGGGCCGCAGAAAAGCTAGGTTTAACGCCAAGTACATTGCGAGATAGAATGAAAAAACATAGTATTTCAAGACCTGAGTAACTATTATTAGGGTGGGATTTAATTTTAATCGTGAATGGATTGATTTCCTCCTCCTTTTTGAAATCAGAATATTATTTGTTGAAGGTTGATGGTTGATGGGCTTTGAATAGTCTTTGATCTAGTCAGCTGATTGATTATTAGAAACTACATGGCGAATAGCTCAATATTGAATGTTTGTTATTGAAAATATTATATGACGCTCATGGGGTCAATTTATCAGCTCTTCAGGATCGAAGCCTAATGTAATTAATGTATCTATAACTAATTCGTTTTTACTTTTAATAGCATTAACCCAAGCGGAGAAGAGCAATTTTTTAGAGATTAAAAATTCACTTCCAGTTTCGAATTCACTTCTTAGATACTTCCAGATTTTTGTTAT
>JAJCYJ010000693.1 GCA_029262975.1 Saprospiraceae bacterium | reverse complement strand
GCTGCCTGTGCGACTGTAAGTAAAGTCTCTTCTCCTTCTTTATCTATTTCCTTAAATGAAAAATTTCCGCTCACTTTCGTCTACTTACTGAATACATTATATTTTAAAATAGCGTACATAGCTCTAAATCCATCTCGCCATCCTATTTTTTTGCCATCTTCAAAACTTCTTCCATAATAAGAAATCCCAACTTCATAAATTCTAATTCCTGGTATTCGACTAACCTTAGCAGTTACTTCAGGCTCAAACCCAAATCTCTTTTCTTTGAGATCGATCTGGTTAATTATTTCTTTTTTAAATAATTTATAACATGTTTCGATATCAGTAAGATTGAGGTTTGTGAAGACGTTTGATAGAAATGTCAAGAATTTATTGCCAATCGTATGCCAGAAGAATAAAGCCCGATGTGGTTTCCCACCACTGAAGCGGCTGCCATAGACGACATCAGCATGACCATCCAATATAGGTCCTAGCATGATGTTAAATTCTTCTGGATCATATTCGAGATCTGCGTCCTGTATGATGACGAAATCACCTTTGGCAGATGCCAACCCTGTGTGAATTGCGCCTCCTTTACCCTTGTTCTTTTCGTGCCTGTAATGCTTAATATTTGCGTCCTTTCTATTTTGGATATACTTATTTATAATTTGTGCCGTCTGATCAGTACTGCAATCATCCACTAAGACAATTTCGATTTCTACTCCTCCTATCAGATCTACTGACAATATCTTATCAAGCACTTTTTGTACAGTATTTTGCTCATTATAGACTGGTACGATTACCGATAAAATCTGTTGTTCCAATTTTTCTTGATTAGTAAAAAGAGCAAAGTAAACATATAGTAGGTAAACTCAGGTCGATAAAATTTTAAAAGGTGCATCATCTTACAGAATATCATAAGTTATTACCTTGCCGGTAAATGGAAAGACGGAATTTTCTTGCTCAATTAGGACTGGGTCTAGCATCGTGTGCTACTCCAAGAAATTCTCATATATTCTTACCCCATAATCAAGTGCAGTTGCTTAATACCCAATCTCCAAAAGCCATTGCTATGTGGGATTTCTCCTGGTTACTCAGGCAATACAAGGGTGGTGGATTTGAAGATTGGGACAAAGTATTAGATGAACTGACGGAAAGAGGTTACAACGCTCTGCGGATTGATTGTTTTCCGCAATTTATAAGCAAGGATAGCCATGGTATCCGTCAAGAACGGTATCATCTCCCAAAGTCCGGATGGCATCCCACTCTTTGGGGCAATGCATATACTATAGATATAGAGCCTGAACAAGGACTAATTCGATTTATAAAGAAATGTCATGACCGAAATATTTATCTGGTCTTATCAACCTGGTTTTATGGTCACGGGACTGGACGGAACAAGAATTTCATAGGACCAGGAGGACTTGTTGATGCTTGGGATAATGTTCTTAAGTTATTGTCTGACAATGATTTACTTCACAACATACTTTATATCGATATACTTAATGAATACCCCCTCTGGCATGGCTATCAATGGTTAACAGAACAATTAACTGAGCTGCAGAATACAAAGGCCAGATCTTTCGATTTTCTGAATATTACAGGAAAACGTCAATATACAGCTGATCAAATAACATTTTATAATAGATTCGTCAATGATGTCATATCGGAATTAAAGGCAAAATGGCCTGGCTTACTATTTATGGCATCCCAAACTAATACGCTCAATACACCATGGCAGGATTTAGATATTTCTCAATTTGAAGTATTAGATATTCACTTATGGCTAGTCTATAATCAAGCATTCAGTGATTACTCCAAATATTTCAGCCATATTCATACTTTGAAAAATGACAGCCAATTTCTAAGTACCTATCTAAAGATGAAACAATATTGGTCTTCTCATCAATCTGCTTTAACAGAATGGTTATCTGCTGCCATGGAAGAAAGAAAGTTGGCAGCCTCCCGATATAATATACCACATGGCAATACTGAGGGTTGGGGATCAGTAATGTGGATGGATCATCCAGATCTGGACTGGAATTTTATAAAAGAATCAGGATTGATAGCAGCTCAACTCGGCGTTGATCACGATTACACTTTCAATTGTTCTTCTAATTTTACACATCCACATTTTAACTTGTGGCAGGATATATCATGGCACAAAGAAGTGACCAGAACGATTAGAAAGCTATAGTATATGAAAATCAAGTTGCTCATATTAATCCATCTGGTCATATCTGCCGCGGCTATTGCGCAGAATGTTCAGATTAACAATATTATCGCTACTGATTATGTGACCACAGATGATGATGTCCTGGAAGTTAAGTTTATGGATCATTTGCCCAACCTTCCTTTTATTGTGGCATGGATTGGCGAGGACGGAAAACAGTATGCATTACAATTCATAACCACTGAAGATAAACTTGTATTACCACTAAATGGTCAACAAGGCTGGTCTGGTACCATTGGTCTTATTGGATTATCAATTAACAATGTTGAAGCTGTATTACGTCAGACTACATTTAATGATCAATGGCGATTATTCATGATGGCTTATCAAATGACTCCGGGCAGCGTAAACTTTACCCAACCCTACCAGTTATTTGGATTTGCTTTCAGATGGATATGTCTTGGTTTAATGTTTGTTCTCTGGATATTAATTGCATTCAAAATCAAGAAATACCGTATTGCCTTACTGATATCATTCATTATTGCCTGGTCTTTATATGACATGAGAAGCATGAAAAACCGGTGGGACATTATGACTTATTTGTCCGGGCAGGATTTTGAGATTAATATCCTTGGGGAGATAGATGTTTTCTTGTCGAGGGCACGAGAAATAATTGGTGATAGCAGCTGGTCAAAAGAACCTCTTTCAGGTGTATTAAATTCTTATTGTACCTATCAGCTGGCTGATCTG
>JAJCYJ010000692.1 GCA_029262975.1 Saprospiraceae bacterium | reverse complement strand
GATATTTATGGTATACGGGCGGTCTCATTTTTGACCTCTGCCTTATTTCGATCAGGTCTGCGGCTTCTTCTAATTGCCGGCGATCGACATCACAAAGACCCACCACTTCTACATGTGCGACTTGTATGAGGCGACACAGATCACTCTTGCCGTACCATCCGGTACCGATCAAGGCGACTCTCCATGGCTTGGTTTTTTGCGTGATATCGAGCGCGTATGGCCCTAGCAATGAAATGGCAAGAGCCGTCGCAGAATCTTTCAGAAAATTTCGTCTATTGTAATTTATGTTTGGCGAATTAAGTATCATTTAAATTCTATGATTTATGATTAATCATATAGCTTAAAGGTAAGTATAGAAAATGGACAAATAAATGAGTTTATCAAGAAAGTAAATTATGATTATTTTCGCACACACTTAAAATGCATTTAAGCGCATGAAATATCTATCTATAGCCATTGTAACACTTGTCCTTACTATGAATTGTACAACCAAAAATGAGACGCTTGTACTGTCTGAATCCTATACTGAGGAGTTTCGTCCGCAGTATCATTTTTCGCCTGAAGAAAAGTGGATGAATGATCCTAATGGTATGGTTTATTATGAGGGAGAATATCATCTTTTTTATCAATATTACCCGGATTCAACTGTTTGGGGCCCAATGCATTGGGGGCATGCTATTAGCACGAATTTGGTTGAATGGGAGCATTTACCGATAGCGCTTTACCCCGACAGTTTAGGTTATATATTTTCGGGAAGTGCAGTTATCGACTGGAATAATACAAGCGGGTTTGGCGAAGATGGGAAACCTCCTATGGTTGCTATTTTCACACATCATGAACCGCTCGGCGAGCAAATGGATAAAATCGATTTTCAATACCAGTCTATCGCATTTTCTAATGATAAGGGAAGAACATGGACTAAATATGAAGGAAACCCGGTAATAGCTAATCCGGGTATAAGAGATTTTAGAGATCCCAAAGTAATCTGGGATCATGATTCTGAGCAATGGATTTTGGTTTTAGCTGCTGATGATCATGTTAAATTTTATGGTTCTCAGAATCTGATTGATTGGACACATCTCAGTGATTGGGGACGCGAATATGGGACACATGCAGGCGTCTGGGAATGTCCGGATTTATTTCCTATGACTGTTGAAAATTCTGATGAAATAAAGTGGGTTCTGATACAAAGTATTAACCCAGGTGGCCCTAATGGTGGCTCTGCCGCTCAATATTTTGTTGGAAATTTTGATGGTAAAAACTTTGTTCTTGACGAAGAATTTAGGGAGCATGTAACTGATGAAAAAGCAGTTTGGCTGGACTACGGTACGGATAATTATGCAGGTGTAACCTGGTCTGATATACCTGCTGAAGATGGCAGAAGGATCTTTATCGGATGGATGTCTAACTGGTTATATGCCCAAGTCGTACCAACACAAAAGTGGAGAAGCGCAATGACTTTGCCGCGGGTATTGACACTTCACCACGAAAAAGAAGGATACAGACTTAGAACACTACCGGCTGATGAGTTGAAATCACTGGAGATAGAAACTTCAAATATTCCTCCAGGGGATTTATCAGATACTTATACTGTACAGACTGACCCGGCAACTAACCTCTATAAACTTGAATTAACATTCAAGAAACCAGAAAGTGGTTTAATTGAAATTAGATTTTCTAATAATGCAGATGAATATTTATCAGTAGGATATAGTCTGGCTGGAAAGCAGTATTTTATAGATCGAACTTTTGCAGGACAGTCAGATTTCAAAGAAGAATTTGCCGATTATCATACTGCTCATATTGCTTATGACCACGAAAATGTGGATATGATACTCTATTTGGATCATTCCTCAATCGAGTTATTTGCTGACCAGGGGAGGACCACAATGACAGATATATTTTTCCCAAACGAACTTTTTTCTAAAATTCAAATTATAGCTGATCACAATCCCGTCGAGTTACTATCTGGGACAATTTCAAAATTAAAAAAGACTTGGTAATAATATCTGCCAGTAAAGGAGAGTGAATATATTCTGTCCTGTTTTTTATCCGATATAAGGCTCAGTTCTAAATAGCTGCAGATAAAGAAGATAGAAATTGACTGACCTCTTTGTCATTGTAAAGTATATGTACCTCTTTCTCTGAGGAGACCTTTTGAAGTTTTTTATGTAGACTTTTTCTCTTTATAAAATTGAAGACGAGGACGTAATGGAAAAATTCCAGATCAAACCTTTCATGGCATCCTTCTGGCATGTCCGGTCTCGATTTATGCCAATATTTAGTTGTTCTTTTTATAATTCTCCAAAGACATTTCCATGTAGGAAAGTCAAGGTAAATTATGGTGTCCGCCCTTTTTATCCTGATATCCATGGTGCCGCCATAATTGCCATCGATAATCCAATGAGGCTTTTCAGCAAGTTGTCGGACCTTTTGCTCCCATACTTGTTTTTCTGTCTCTACCCAATTAGGTTGCCAGTATTGCTGATCAAGATGAATCAATTCAGTTTTCAATATTTCATTTAATTTTTTTGAGAAAGTAGACTTTCCGGCTCCACAAGACCCTATGACCATTACTCTTTTCATTTGTTTTCTAGGTATTGGGGATGTGAATGGGTTTATTTAGACTTAAATATAATTGACACAGTATTACTAAAAGATGGTTCTCAAGACACCCGATTTTAGAACTACAAATCAAAGATCTTACCAGCGTTCAGAATATTTTTTGGGTCCAATGTCTTCTTTATAATCTTCATCAGTGCGATCTCTTCCGGATTGCGAGAAATATGCAAATACGGTTTTTTATTGAGACCAATACCATGTTCCGCTGATACTGAACCACCGATTGATTTTAATGGATTATAAACAATATCGTTAATCGTACTTGTTAAAGAATGTGACATATTTTCTTTGCCAATTATAAAATGAATATTGCCATCGGCAACATGACCAAATGCAAATGCTGCAAGTACGTCTTTCAAATCATTTAAGGCTTCAAGAATATTTCGAACAACTTTTCCAATAAGAGGAATAGGTAAACTTATATCAAAATGTTGTTGGTATTCATATTTTGAAATAAAGGCATGGACGTCTTCGCGGATCGTCCAGAACCAATTAAAATCTGATTCCGTATATGCTATGACCGCATCAGAGATATACTTATGGTCAAGGGCTATCTCAAGTAATGATTCTAATTTACTTTGATCGCTAGCCTGGTCTGACCCAAGTCCTTCCAACAATACATAATATTCGTAGTCATAGGGTAATGGTGGTCTCATTATTGCCGGAGGAGAAGTCATTGCCCGGTAACATGTTTTCCATATGAGTTCAAACCCACTTAAGTTTCCGGCCATCCCGGCATCCATATATTTCAAAAATGTGACGACTTTGTCATATGATTCTAACCCTACAAAAGCACTAACACGACTTTTGGGTTTTTCGGATAACTTCAGTACGGCTTTGGTAACAATACCAAGACTACCTTCAGAGCCTATAAACAGATGTTTCAGATCATACCCTGAATTATCTTTTATAATTTTCTTCATAGACGAGATTATTGTTCCGTCTGCAAGAACTACCTCAAGACCTAATATAAGATTTCGGGTCATGCCGTATCTCAGGACCCGAAGCCCACCGGCGTTAGTAGAAATGATGCCCCCTATCTGGGCAGTACCTTTGGCTCCAAAGTTCAAAGGGAAAAGGAGGTCTTTTTCATTTGCCGCATTTTGTATGTTTTCCAGGATGACACCTGCTTCGACTGTCATTGTCCGTCCCAAATCGTCCAACTCTTCTATCCTGTTTAGCTTCTCAAGTGAAATAACTATTTCTTCAGATGTTGTATGGGTGGCTCCTGTTAGTCCGGTCAGTCCGCCGTGAATGGACACTTTTTGATCATGGTTGTGGCAAATTTTCATGATCTGCGACACTTCAGCCGTGTTTCTGGGCAAGACCAGACCTTTGGCATCGAGCGGCTTTTCCATTTGCCAGATATGCACATATCTCGATTCAAGATCAGAACCTGTCAGGACTTTATCTTTTCCCAGTGCTTTTATAAGATCTGATATTACTGAATCAGCCATAACTTATACACTATCAGGTATTTAGAAAAATTATTGAGTTTGAAGAATTAATATTTGTGCTTTCCTCGAGTCCAGTTATTTTTAGATAAATATTTCTCTCCATCGGCAGCTGCAGGCTCCTCAAGTTGTGTGCCCATGCTATCGTTCCATCTGTTCAAATATCCGAACAAGGCGATTACACCTAATATTTCTACGATTTCACCTTCCTCCCAATGTGCCCGCATGCGCTCCGCGATCTCATCCGTTACGCCATTTGGAACTGATGAAGCGGCAATGGAAAAATCAAAAGCCGCACGTTCTGCTTCGGTAAATGCAGGATAGGTAGCGTAGTCCCAAATGTTGTTCATTTTATCTTCATCGGACCCGTATCTCTCTGCGGCGCGGATGGCATGGGCTTCACAATAACGACATCCGGTTGTCATACTTGAGAGATATGCAATTAATCTTTTTAGTCCACTAGTGACTCTTCCCTTATTCTCCATTACCGCCTGGTTCATTTCTAAAAAGGCAGCAGCTATTCTTGGTCGATGCATCATGGTGAATAAACTGTTCGGTGTAAAACCCAGTGTTTCTTCGTAGAATTTCGCCATTTCTTCAGTTGCTGCAGAAGAATTCTTGTCAATTGGATGTACTAAAGGTCTCTTCATAAGATCGAGATAAATTTTGTGCTCAAAAATTCCGCAAAGTACAAAGAATAGAATCGTGG
>JAJCYJ010000691.1 GCA_029262975.1 Saprospiraceae bacterium | reverse complement strand
AGAGTATCAGAACGAAAAATCCGCCAAATACAGATCCCTTAAATATTTTACGTCCTCTACCCTCTTTTTCAAAATATAAACCTTGTAAAGAGAATGCAGTAAGCCATATGGCTGTATATAACAAATAATAGAAATTATATTACTGAGTGCCGTAATACAAGAGTCCTCCTGATTTAATATATGACCATATAAACTGTGTGCCATATATCGCAAGGAATACAACAACACCATCCACCATTTGAGACCTGATCCTGTAGTACCAGAGTTTGCAAAAATTAAAAATTATCGCAAGCTTAGTGCTTAGAGAAAAAAACCATTCCCAATTATTTCTGCTGGTGGTTTTTTTATGTTTGTCAACATAAAGTCTCATCGCATTATAAAAGCGATGACTATATTCTAATTTTTCCTTTTCTGTACTTTCTCCTTTAAAATGAATCACCCTGGCCGACGGAACACAAACGTTCTTATACCCGGAATTATAGATTCTAACAGACATGTCTATATCTTCACCATACATGAAATAACGCTCATCAAGTCCTCCATGCTCGATAAAAACCTGTCTGGAAATCATCATACATGCACCGCTCAGTACAGGAGCAATAAAAGTCCTGTCCTTTTCGATTGGCCTATAGTATTGATTATATCTTGTAAATGGTGAGCCTAATAACTTATTTACGGATCCCTTAAACGATGGAATTTCACGCGCTGTTTCCGGAAGGACCCTTCCACCGCCATCAATAAGCAAAGGTCCAACAATTCCAATTTTCACTTTATTGGCTTCGGTCCACAATCGAGCAATTGTCGTCTCTTCAACGATGCAATCGGGATTTAAAAACATCAGGAAATCTCCTGTCGCATTTGAGGCCCCCTGATTGCAAGCCACAGAAAATCCAAGGTTATCTTCATTGATGATAGTGCAAATATCAGTTGAATATTTTTGCAATAAATAGAGTGTACCATCTTCTGAAGCATTGTCCACTATTATAATTTCTATTTCATTGTAAATAGTAGATTTTAGAATGCTGTCAAGGCAGAATGAAATGATCCCTTCAGAGTTATAAGTTACAATTATGACAGATATCTTGGGCTGGGACATCGTGGTATTAATGCTTACGCTTTTTCAAAATATTATAATTGCGAAAGCGTATATGGAGTTCTGGTAGCTATGGATCTTCCGAGCGTCAATTCATCGGCATATTCTAATTCACCACCAAAGGAAATGCCCCTTGCTAAAAGGCTTACAAGGACATCCGATTCTTTTAGTTTCTTAGATATATAATAGATAGTCGTTTCTCCTTCAATTGTTGGGCTGACGGCCATTATCACTTCTTTTATATCCGGGTGCTGAACCCTTTGTATCAAATCATCAATATTTAAATCTTCCGGAGCGATTCCATCAAGGGGCGAAATTACACCTCCAAGTACATGATACAATCCTTTATATTGTCCTGTTTCTTCGATAGCCATGACATCTCTAATAGATTCAACCACACAAATAGTCTCTGCTTTATTTTTTCTCGACAGACATATTGAACATTCATCTTCATCTGATAGGTTATGACAAGTATTACAAAATTTTATTTTACTTATCATTTCCTGAATGGGGTGTAAGAAATCCTGGAGGATTGCTTCTTTTTCATGACGAATCAAAAAAAGCGAAATCCTAAGAGCAGATTTTTTCCCAATACCCGGTAATTGACTAAGCGCATCTACGGATTCTTCAAGGAGACGTGAAGAGTAAGACATAACAGATTTTTGCAAGCGTAAAAGTAGTAGAATTTTTCACCTTAAATTTCCTGATCTTTTTTGTAGGTTTTTAATATTCTTTCATTGTCTTATACGATCCGTAAGATTCGATAACAAAAGTTCAAGCGTTCTATATAAAACATTTGCCGTAATTTGGGGCCTAATTTTAAGAAAGAGGATAATCTTATGGCAGAAGTAATCAGAATGCCCAGACTCAGTGACACTATGGAGGAGGGCAATATCATCGGATGGCTTAAAAAAGTAGGTGAAAAAGTAGCTCCAGGCGATATACTAGCAGAAGTGGAAACTGACAAGGCGACTATGGACCTGGAAAGCTTTCACGATGGCGTCTTGCTTTATATAGGCGTTGAAGAAGGAGCGGTACCTGTAGACGGTATTATTGCAGTAATCGGAAAGGAAGGCGAAGAGTTCGAGTCTTTAATCAAAGAAGATAACGTCCAACCTCCAGGTGAAGCGAAAGAAACTTCGTCATCTGGTGACAGTAGTACTTCGGGTAAAGAAGTTGCTGATGCAGCTGCTGATGCTAAGATGACATCGAATGATACAAAGGATAGCGATGGTCGAATAAAAGCATCTCCGCTGGCGCGTTCAATGGCTAAAGACAACAATCTCGCAATCGCAGGTATTAAAGGAACCGGCGAAGGTGGACGAATTGTAAAGAGGGACATTGAAGAGGCTATTTCATCTGGAGGTAGTAAACCCGCGGGTTCCGCTATTAATTATGATACAATGGCTTCCGGAGAGACCACAGAAATACCATTAAGCCAGATGCGTAAGACGATTGCCAAGAGACTTGCCCAAAGCAAATTCGCAGCACCACATTTCTATCTTACGATTGAGATTAATATGGACCGTGCTGTTGAAGCGCGTAAGGCGGTTAATGCAATGGGTGAGCATAAGATTTCATACAATGATATCGTCGTTAAAGCATGCGCTCTTGCATTGAGAAAACACCCTATGATCAATGCGAGTTGGATGGATGATAAAATTATCGTTCATGGTGCCATTAACATTGGTGTTGCAGTAGCCGTTGAAGAAGGATTATTAGTGCCGGTTATTAATCATGCGGATCTTAAACCGCTACACGCGATTAATGCACAGGTTAAAGAGATGGCAGGCAGAGCAAGAGAAAAGAAATTAAAGCTCGATGAAATGCAAGGCAATACTTTTACCATTTCTAATCTGGGCATGTTTGGTATTGACGAATTTACAGCTATTATAAACCCGCCTGATTCGTGTATTCTTGCAGTCGGGGGCATTATCCAGAAACCAATTGTAAAGGACGGGGAGATTGTCGTAGGCAACATCATGAAGGTCACATTGTCATGTGATCATAGAGTAGTTGATGGCGCAAAAGGAGCGGCTTATCTTCAGACACTTCAGTCCTACCTGGAGAACCCTCTTCAAATGCTCGTATAACTCAGGTCCCAATCAGACTTTGTCGTAGTTAGCATTCATGTTTGTCTAAATTAATAATTGATGACACTGAAGATGTATCAATATTTAGAGACCTGTTATAAATAAGGTTATTCCTTTGTCATTCCTTATAGTAAAGAAGCAGAATAAACTCTTATTTGATGCTGATTCTTT
>JAJCYJ010000690.1 GCA_029262975.1 Saprospiraceae bacterium | reverse complement strand
GACTGAACAAAGAAAGAGTACAAGAAAACATTAAGAGCAATATAAATTTACTTCCCCAGCGTATTGAGCATGACAAATGGAAAGCCATAATAGTAAATTTGCATGAATATAATCCATTAATGGAGGGAGCGCAAGTGGTTGATTACAAAAGGTTTATACAAAAATTATAAATTGTATGACCTTCTATTGAAAAATGAATTTTGATTTTATATTTATTGCAATCAATTAACCTGAAAAACACGGGATTCTAAAGGATTTAATTTTATTGGCAGGAGCCCTTTTCCATTCACGATTGTAAGCTGTCCCTTGACACCTGGAGAAAGTTGGTCGGACAAGTTGTACAGCCCATCCTTTAAACCCCACTCAGTATTGATATCTTCTGGTATACCCATTTCAAAATTATAAGTATGCTCGACATCAAAATTAGAAACGATCACTAACCTATCGTCGCCCTTCCATCTCGCGAATGAATAAATCCGATTATTATAACCAGGAGTAGATCCAAGGTTATAAATATGCAGATCACGATAATTTCCTGTAAGCGCATCACTTTGAATTGAAAAATTGAGAAGACGTTTATAAAAATCCCTAAGCGATTGTTCTTCATCGGATAATTGCCCTCCATCATAGAGATGATTGTTTGTCCATCTTTGGAAATGAGGTACCCCGATATAATCAAACATAGAAGTTCGGCTTGGTTGCCCAAAACCAGCATTTTCTGCACCAGGTTCTCCCACTTCCTGTCCAAAATAGATCATTGTAGGTGAGGAACTAATAAGCGTCGAAACCACCATGGCAGGAAGACCCTTATGCGCATCTCCTGCGAATTCAGGGCTTGCAATACGCTGTTCATCGTGATTCTCTAAAAAGTGAAGCATGTGATGTTCGATATCTGCAAGATAGGACTGAATGGGAGGAATGTTTTCGGTGCGCCCATGGCCTTGCATGATATGCTTTAATGTGTCATACAGTTGGACTTTATCATAGAGGTAGTCCATTTTTCCCCTCTTGATATAATCCCTGTACAAGTCTGGATTATATACTTCAGCAAGGATAAAAGCTTCCGGGTTTTTCTTTTTTATCGAAGAGTTCATAAAGCTCCAAAATTCCACGGGTACCATCTCCGCCATATCAAACCGGAATCCATCTACTCCTTTTTCCAACCAATACAAAGCTATATCCCTGAATTTATACCATGAATCCGGCAGACTTTTGTCCCTCCAAAAGTCATAATGTATATCGTGCGACTGATCCTCAAAACCAGCTGGCAATGAGGGGAAATCTCTAGTTCCATCAGGTCTTTCACCATAATTGATTTTTACTGTCTCATACCAGTCATGTGGTCCAGGTTGTGAAGCTCGTGATCCATTACCTGTCCATTTTGCAGGAAATTCTTCAAAATGCCCATCAGATAAAGGATGTGCCTCCCCTCCGAGTGGCAAGTATCCATTTTCCCATCGCGGAACCTTAAATGCCTCACCTGGATTGTAATAGAAATTATTGTTTGCTTCATATGCCACGGCTGTGTTATCAGTAGCTCCAAAATCTTCTACGCCCTCCGGATTTGTCAATCCCTCATATTTCCTGGCTATATGATTCGGAATAATATCTATGAGTACTTTCAGTCCAACTTGATGAGTACGTTTTATTAGACTTTCGAATTCCTCCAGTCTCCTGGAGGGGTCGTTAGCGAGATCGGGGTTGACATTGTAATAATCTTTAACAGCATATGGTGAGCCAGCCCTGCCTTTGACAATATCAGGATCATCATGACTGATTCCGTAATCGGAATAGTCATTAATCAGTGCATGATGAAGGATGCCGGTATACCAGATATGGGTTACTCCAAGGTCTTTAATTTCATTTAAAGCATGAATAGAAAAGTCATCGAATTTCCCAACTCCATTTTCTTCATGAGTCCCCCATGGTTTGTTAGTTGTGTTTGTATTACCAAAGAGTCTGGTAAAAACCTGGTAAACAACTTGTTTCTTCACAGAAGGTTCAGATTTTGACATAATGTCCGCATCTTTAGAAATGCACGCCGAAAGTATCGCCATTATGATAATTGGGAAAATTTTTAGAATTTTTTTCACGCTATATTTTTTAGCCTTGAACAGGAATGTAAATATACATGCGTGATTGTTTTAATGAAATAATGCACTAAACCAGTCTATAATCACAAATAGACTTTTTATGTACCTTTCACAACCACAAGACACATCTCATTATTTGGTGCAATAATTGAAGATTAATAGAGAATCAATGTTATAAGTAATGGCCATCAGTCAGGATAAAACAACCAGGGACAAAAAAAGGGTTTCAGAATCGGATAGCCACATGCGAAATCCAGGTATGCCCTTTGATATTGACATGTTTCAGGATATAAACATTAATCGTAGTGCAGTGGAGAGACGTGTCGCTACATTAGGTAAACGACGTTCAGTAAAGAAAGAGTGGCAGGCAGCATGGTTGCTCCGGGCCATAACTTGTATTGATTTGACAACATTGGCAGGAGATGATACCGAAGGCAACGTTATTAGATTATGTGCGAAAGCTAAGCAACCCGTTCGTACGGATCTCCTTAAAGCACTCGGTATGGAAGAGGCTAATATTCAGGTTGGCGCAGTCTGTGTTTATCATAATTTAATCAAAACGGCGAAGCAAGCATTGCAGGACACGAAAATACCTATAGCCGCTGTTTCCACAGGCTTTCCTGCTGGCCAGATAAGTCTCGATCAAAAGATCAGACAAATTAAAAAATCAGTTGCTGCCGGTGCCACAGAGATTGACATTGTTATTAATCGTGCACATGTTCTACTGTCAGATTGGAAATCCTTGTATCACGAAGTGGCTAAATATCGTGAAGCATGTGGAGATGCCCACATGAAAACTATATTGGCAACAGGAGAACTATCAACGTTGACTAATGTAGCTAAAGCCAGTTATGTGTGTATGATGGCTGGTGCAGATTTTATCAAGACCAGTACTGGAAAAGAAAGTGTCAATGCCACCCTCGCCGTAAGCCTGGTCATGGTCAGAATGATCAGGGAGTATTTTGAGAATACTGGATTTAAAGTTGGATTTAAACCCGCAGGAGGCATCAGGCACGCCAAGCAAGCATTAGAATGGCTTATACTGATCAAAGAAGAATTAGGAGATGAATGGTTGCACACATCTCTGTTTCGATTTGGTGCCAGCAGTCTGCTGGGTGATATTGAAAGACAATTAGAACACCATGTGACAGGCAGATATTCTGCCTCTTACAGACATCCAATGGGTTAATTAGCAATGAGATGAGCATGAAAGTCAAAAACATTTTTGAGACAATGGAATATGGTCCTGCCCCCGAGAGTGCCAGTGAAGCTATGGCTTGGATTAAAGACCATAATAAATCGTTTGATTTATTTATCAATGGTAAATGGCATCCCCCTCTATCCAAAAAATATTTCAAATCAGTGAATCCTGCTACGGAACAAAAGTTAGCAGATATATCTGAAGCGAACGAGAAAGATGTAGATAAGGCTGTTAAGGCTGCCAAAAAGGCTGTAACTAATTGGGTCGAAATTGGCGGTCATGCAAGGGCCCGGTATCTATATGCGATCGCACGACAAATCCAAAAGCACGCCCGACTTTTCTCCGTTTTGGAGTCTCTGGACAATGGAAAGCCCATCAGAGAAACGAGGGATATCGACATCCCGCTTGTAGCCAGACATTTTTATTATCATGCCGGATGGGCTCAATTACGTGATCAGGAATTTAAGAAATACAAAGAAATAGGTGTTATCGGACAAATTATTCCTTGGAACTTTCCACTATTGATGCTGGCCTGGAAGATCGCACCTGCACTGGCTATGGGCAATACAATTGTTCTGAAACCTGCAGAATATACATCTCTCACTGCCCTTCTATTTGCCGAAATATGCGCACAGATAAACTTGCCTGCAGGTGTAGTAAATATAGTCACCGGACATGGAAATACCGGGGCTGCTATAGTCAATCATCCACAGGTAGACAAGATTGCTTTTACCGGATCGACTGATGTAGGAAGAATTATAAGAAAATCAACTGCCGGAACGGGCAAGAAAATATCGCTGGAATTGGGAGGAAAATCCCCATTCATAGTATTTGAAGATGCGGATCTTGACAGTGTTGTAGAAGGTGTTGTGGACGCCATATGGTTTAACCAGGGGCAAGTCTGCTGTGCTGGTTCCCGACTTCTTGTTCAGGAAAGTATTGCCAAACGCCTCTACAAAAAAATAAGAGCCAGGATGGAAAAACTGCGCATTGGTGATGCCCTTGACAAAAGCATTGATATAGGTGCAATAATAGCTCCGGTACAACTAAAAACTATTGAGGAACTTGTACAACAAGGGGTGGAAGAAGGAAGTACTTTATGGCAACCATCATGGTCATGTCCAAAAGATGGATACTTCTATCCACCTACATTATTCACAGACGTCAGCCCATCATCGACTATTGCCCAGGTAGAAATATTTGGGCCCGTTTTGGTTGCTATGACTTTCCGTACACATAGTGAAGCCATTAAATTGGCCAATAACACCAGATATGGCCTGGCGGCTAGTTTGTGGACTGAAAATATCAATCTTGCCCTGGACATGGCACCAAAAATAAAAGCAGGAACGGTATGGATTAATACCACAAACATTTTTGATGCAGCGTCAGGATTTGGAGGATACAGAGAATCTGGGTTTGGGCGAGAAGGTGGCAAAGAAGGTTTATATGAATATGTCAAATTACGCCTGGAAGAAGAACTGGATACAAAGCCAATCCCGCGATTAAAGGCCAGGAAGAAAACAGAGACATCCTCGAGTCACGCGAACGGAATTCCAGCAATAGACAGGACAAGTAAAATGTACATTGGCGGTAAGCAAAGTCGCCCTGATGGAGGATATAGCATGCCTATACATAGCGTCAATGGAAGGTTTTTAGGAGAGGTTTCGAAAGGAAACAGAAAAGACATTCGCAATGCCGTAGAAGCTGCAAATACTTCTGCTCATTGGACCCAGCTTACCGGGCATTCAAGGGCCCAAATCCTCTATTATATAGCAGAAAATCTCACTGCCAGGGAAGCAGAATTCACAGATAGGATCTGTCAAATGTTGGAAACAGATCCAGAGGATGCGGGTAGAGAAGTGGCACAATCAATTGATCGACTTTATACTTATGCTGCCTGGGCAGATAAGTACGATGGACAAGTGCATCATACCATCCATAGAAATGTAACACTTGCTATGCCGGAGCCTTTTGGCGTAATGGCCATTATCTGTCCGGATGAATATCCTTTGCTTGGTTTTATTTCGACCATAATCCCTGCGATAACTATGGGCAATCGAGTGGTCGTAGTGCCTTCAGAAAAGTTTCCATTTTCAGCTACAGATTTCTACCAGGTATTGGAAACATCCGATATGCCAGGAGGAACAATTAACATCATTACCGGACAAAAAGAAGAGTTGAGTCTTGTTTTAGCCAAGCATGATGATGTGGATGCCATCTGGTATTTTGGCACCAAAAAGGGCAGTAAAGATATCGAATACCTGTCTGCAGATAATATGAAACGAACCTGGGTAAATCATGGAAAAGTCCGAAACTGGTTCGATGAAGATCAAGGTGCTGGTGAATCATTTCTCGGAAGAGCAAGCCAGGTAAAAAATATCTGGATTCCTTATGGAGCATGATCGATCAGTAAAATAAGTTAGGCTAATTCAAGCGCTATCTTCATCATATCCGTATAAGATTGTTCTCTTTCTTGTGCTGAAGAAGATTTACCGGTTACAATATTATCACTTATAGTAAGAATAGAAAGTGCCTTTCTTCTATGTCTCGCAGCAAGTGTATACAATATTTGAGATTCCATTTCGATCGCTAAAATGCCATGTCGGGACCAGATATCCCATCTATTAGGATAATCCTCATAAAAAGTGTCCGTGCTGAATATGCTTCCTTGAAGTGTATCTATTTCTAATTCTTGAGCCCGTTGAAAAGCTTGATTCAACAAAGAAAAGTTTGCAGTTGGTGCAAAATCCATTCCTTTGAAATATAACATATTAGCACCACTATCTCCTGATGCTCTTGTCGCCAGAATGACTTGACCGATATTTAAATCTTCCTGAATAGCACCGCAAGTACCAACCCGGATAAGATTTTGAACATTATATGATGAAATCAGCTCCTCTACATAAATGCCCACCGTGGGCATTCCCATTCCAGTACCTTGAATAGAGACACGTTTTCCTTTATAGGTACCCGTATATCCATACATTGCCCTCACTTTATTATAACATACTACATCTTCTAGGAAAAGTTCAGCTACGTGTTTGGCTCGCAAAGGATCACCCGGTAGAAGAATCGTTTCTGCTATTTCTCCTGATTTGGCTTCAATATGTAAACTCATAAGCAATAATTCTTAACGGTCACGAAATCATCATTAAGGATCAGTCATGACCACAATTCATAAGAAATAGCTTAAAAATCATACCAGAAGTTGTCCTATTGTGGATTTATGTCATTTTTGGTAAGAATCTTGTTTTATAAATATCGAGACCTCTTTATAATGAATTGTGAAGGACTCAAAGTTGATCGCCATTTATGAGTGAAAAAAACATTAAAAATTCAGAGCTAATTTTAAACGGGGATGGTAGTATATATCATCTTCATCTCAAGGAGGAGCATATTGCTCCTACAGTTATACTTGTCGGTGACCAGGGAAGAGTAAAGAGAATCAGCAGACATTTCGATCATATTGACACGCAAATAGAAAATCGGGAATTCATAACACATTCAGGAGTTTACAAGACAAAAAGGTTAACGGTGATATCTACCGGTATAGGCACAGACAATGTGGATATAGTCTTGAACGAACTGGATGCTGCTGTAAACATTGATCTTGGTACTCGCCAGCCTAAACCAAATCGGCGAGTACTTAATCTTATTAGAATTGGAACAACAGGAGCGATGCAAGCGGATATACAGGTGGGCTCATTTATTATCTCAGAATATGGCCTGGGCTTTGATGGTTTGATGCACTATTATCATTATAATAATACTGATTTCGAGACAGAGCTTAACGAACAAATAATTGATCATCTGCATTGGGACTCTAAACTTTCAACACCTTACCTAATAGGCGCTGGACAAAATTTACTTTCAATACTTGGTGAAGGTATGACACACGGTATAACTGCCACCGCTTCTGGATTTTATGGACCACAAGGAAGAAGCTTGTATTTTAATAGTAAAGATCATGGTATTGATCGGAAGTTTTCATCTTTTAATTATAAGGGACACCAAATCACAAATTTTGAAATGGAAACTTCGGCATTGTATGGTTTATCGAGGATGATGGGACACAATGCCTGCACGTGTTGTGCCGTACTGGCCAACAGAATTACGAAAGACTATATAGAAGATCATTTAGTCGTAGTTGACAGATTAATCCTGACTGTTTTAGATAGACTGGTCAAATTGTAATATTGGTAATGTTGTAAGTGCCCTCTCATATGTATTTGATATGACAATTCTATAATCTCCTTTGGTGGTTATCCTATAATCATCGTGGAGAATACATCATAAATATTATCTTGATAGGAGCATATTTTAGCGATCATCGCAGAATCAATATATTATGATGAAAGAATCAATACTCAGTCAGATTAAGAGAAGTATTATCATGGCTTTCTTGCTCTGTTCAGGTCTTGTAACATCCTCATTATTAAGTGGTCAAACGACACTCAATTTTAGCCCTTCTAAAGACTGCAGCATATTTCTTGGCAATTCCATTGGGAGTAATGGTGCAGGTTCTCTTTTTGCTGGACGAACCGATGGAAATCTGGGTTCTTCTAATCGACGTGCCCTCATAAAATTTGATATCACGGGTATTCCAGCTAATGCCGTAGTCACCTCTGTTACATTTTCTATAACAGGTAACAGAGGAGGTGGTGGTTTATTTGCTGTACATAGGTTGACAGCGGATTGGGGTGAAGGATCTACGTTAGGTGCGGGTACTGGTGGAGGGAGGCCCTCTGCAGCCCAGGCAGGAGATGCAACCTGGTCAGCCAGGTTTTTAGGAACATCTAACTGGTCGAGTGCAGGAGGAGATTTTATTGGAGTATCAAGCGCAACCGGAAATATCACTGGTACTGGTACTGCCAATTTCTCTAATAGCTCATTAATCAGTGATGTGCAAGGGTGGATCGACGGCTCTCATAGCAATCATGGTTGGATACTCATCGGTTCGGAAGGAATAGACAGATCTGCCGTCAGGATGAACTCGAGAGAAAGTCCAACACAAAAGCCTAATCTTTCAATAACATATGTGCTCTGTCCTACTATGTTAACCCTGGCAGGAAATATAGCTTCTGATACATATGACGCAAGTCAAAACATTACGGCTACAGGGACAATTGCCAGTATCTCAGTGGTCGTTCTAAATTCGGGGATTGATATTATCTTAAATCCAGAATTTACAATTGATGATGGTGGAGTTCTGAATGCTAATATTCAGGCGTGCAACTAACGTTGAAATTATTTCAGAGAGTGAATCGTTTGCTAGTCCATAGATTCAGCCACTATTTTGACGAAGTCAAAAGAGCTGATAATGCCTTTAACTTCTTCATCTTTTACCACTAAATGATGTGTTTTCTTTTCAATCATCAATTTTGCCGCATCCTTTACACTGGTATCTGAAGATACGACGGTTACGGTAGTGGTCATAACTTGCTGTATACTTACATTATCGTCCACGACACCTACCAAATCATAATGTGTAACGATCCCTCTGAGTTTCACTGTACTGCCATGAATCTCAACAACAGGAATTGCGCTGATCTTCTTTACGTTCATTAGATCCCGAACTTCCCATAAGTCAGCGGTAAGGGTACATGTCGTTACGGGCGGAACAATTAAATCTTTAACTTTCATATTAATGGGTTTAATATATGTACAAGATAAAAGCAATATTCTTGAATCCCCTGAAGAAGTTGTTTTTTGGCATCAACGTAAATTTATTGTTTGCATCAGATGCTCGGAATTCTTATAAGATATTGAGATTTTGATGAAGGTTAAAGGTGAATTTTGGATTTACGCTTATCACTAATAGGTTGATTCGTTAATCTTGTGATTGTTTATGCTGGCTGATTTTGTCACTCATACTCTTTTGTCTGAATCAGAATTACCAGAAATTTAGAATTTACAGAAATTTCTGTGCAGGTTATAAGTGACATTGAGATTAACCTTATCATCATTCGTCAGTTCAATCATCTTGTTCATCTAATGCCATGTGATATGTTTAATCATCCACATTGTTTGAATCTACATTGAAGCCTTGATGTGATGTTTTGCAATAAATTTTAATACAACCCCGCTAAAAAGGATTTCCGCAATTAATTATGTACACTAATTTTGCTAATTACCTCTTTTGTCTGAAACAGAATTTGCAGAATTTAGCACGAGGTTACAAGTGAATTTTGGACTTACTCTTATCACCATTATGTTAATTCTGCAAGATTGTAAATTCCGATTCTAACTGATCTTATAATTAAAATAAAATATTTAGCAGGCTATTCTGAAATACCCTTTTTCACAATTCTGAAAATTCGCTAATCTTGTAAATTCTGATTCTGACTGATTATATATTCACACGCCATTTCTATGAGCATATTTTGAAAATGTCCTCTATCACAATCCTGTTAATTCGTTAATTGTGTAAATTCCGATTCTGACCGATTTGGATCTACATTGAAGCAGTCAGCTGATGTTTTGGAATAAATTTCATTATAATCTTG
>JAJCYJ010000689.1 GCA_029262975.1 Saprospiraceae bacterium | reverse complement strand
GTACTTCAAGTTCCTTATCAGGGTTGTTAAATAAATCTACTTGCAAGACACCAATTTTTTCTGCTATGCTCTCTTGAGAATTAAGGATGTCTTGTAATTTAACCAAGTTGTCTCTTAGTACGTCTGCTTTTGTATTCATTTTAAAACGAAAAATTAGTTTTTAAATAGGGTCTTGTCCGGGATCATTGTGATCTATCAGGATAGAGACTGTTAGGTATAAATTAGTCACAGGTCTAGCTAAAGAAAAGTGAGCATTTGTGGATATTATGTGATTGGAGATGCGTAGATTATGTATACATGGCGAGAAAACCAACAAGCGTCTAAACTAAATAACAGTGATGTTTTATGGCTAATCCGACTCTTTCAAACCTGAATAAAAGTATGGGATTGGGGCCGAAAATAAATAGCAGTGGGCTGCCTTTTAGCATCTGGAGTATATCTACATCCGAGCGAGGATAGAAAGCCATCAAAATTGTGTCCGGGTGTGGCTATTAAGTCATTTAATAAGAAGTGTATCATAAAATATAAAAAGGGGCACCCTATGTTGAGTTCCCCTTTTTCAGTACCCGGAGCGGGAATCGAACCCGCACTCCCGCGAAGGAATCCCGATTTCATCGGGACGTATCTACCAATTCTTTTATTTTAATTTTGGATTTTAGAGACTTGAGATAAGTTTCTCTATTGACCGCTTCTATACGAGTATGAAATGACTCTGAATAGACTAATTTCCAAGGCCTATAAGCCTTCGTTGATTTTACGTATCCTTTCTGATGACGCTCTAAACGAGCATCAATATCTGAAGATTGACCAATATAATACCGATCAAATTGTTGGCTGTATAATATGTAGAGATAGAACATATTAAAAAAGGGCCTCTTTTGAAGCCCCTTTGTACCCGGAGCGGGAATCGAACCCGCACTCCCGCGAAGGAACAGGATTTTAAGTCCTGCGTGTCTACCTATTCCACCACCCGGGCATTCAGGTGTGTGTTTGAGCCTGCCTGTCGATAGACAGGTTTGAGGGTGAGTGTGCATTATAACAACCTACTCCTTAATCCAAACATAGACGAGGCACGCTTTAGCGTGCCTCATTGAGCGAATGACGAGATTCGAACTCGCGACCCCGACCTTGGCAAGGTCGTGCTCTACCAGCTGAGCTACATTCGCAGTTGGGTGTGTGTTTAGAGTGTGGGTGTGGGTGTGTTCCCTTACTGCTTCCAGCAAATGGACCGCAAATATATCATAATTCAGTACTTCAAAGCAAGACTCTGTCAGATATAATCTCTCAGTTAACGGCATCATAGAGTACCCACTGAAGTACTTGCCCTGTCTGGCAAAAATTGTCGGTAACCTCTATCATACACTTCCGCAGTAACTTATACGGTATTAGCCATCTTTCTCGTTCCCAATATCACTAAGGATTCCTGATTAATTTGGGTCCATCACTAATTCTGCGTTCGTCAAGCTTATTGTAATAGAATTCATTGAGTCACTTGTATATATTTGAGCCATGCTAACATATCTGGGACAAATAAATATCGCACGGCTAAAAGCGCCGATCGACGACCCTTCTATAAAGGACTTTGTGGATAATCTCAATGTGATTAATGCCATAGCCGAAAAAAGCCCTGGTTTTATCTGGCGGTTGAAAGATGACGCCAACAATGCCACTTCGTTTAATCCCTATCATGACGATCGGGTCATTGTCAATATTTCCGTCTGGAAAGACATGTTAAGCCTCAGAGATTTTGTCTACAATTCAGATCACCTGCAAATTTTTCAAAGAAGAAAAGAATGGTTCTTGCCGATGTCCGAAGCCCATTTGGCGCTATGGAAGGTAACTCCGGATCAAATGCCTGACGCGGAAGAAGGAAAGGCCCGATTGGATCATTTATGGGCGAATGGACCAACTGATTTTGCATTTGATTATAAAACCTGGAAACAATACATACCCTAAAATGTCTCTACTGAACAGCATACTGTCTTTACTTATCATCCTGGGAAGCACCTCTATATCTTGCGCTCAACAGAACAATGAATGGATGCAATCCGATGGGTTTGTTTATTTAGATGAAGTATTGCAAGATGCCCAATATGATGCACGATATGCCGACTCAAATAATTTTACGGGCCGCCCGGTTGAGGGATATCTAACACAGAGACTAGTAATGACAAAAGAAGCTGCTAATGCCTTGAAAAACATAGAATCTCACTTTAATGAACTGGGATATGGTATTAAAATCTTTGATACCTATCGTCATCAAATTGCCGTTGATAATTTTAAAAAGTGGGCATTGGATCCATCAGATACACTTACTAAAAGCATATTTTATCCTAGCCTGGATAAACAGCACCTATTCCAACTTGGGTACATATCTTCCAAATCAGGACATACAAGAGGAAGTACGATCGATATGACTTTGTACCATCTCGATACCGGGGAAGAAGTCGATATGGGTGGACCATATGATTTTTTTGGAGACCTTTCTCATCACAACTATAAACATATTTCACTGACGCAAAAAAGAAATCGGGCACTTTTAAAGACAATTATGTCGCAATATGGATTTCGCTCCTATGCAAAGGAATGGTGGCATTATACTTTGCGCAATGAACCCTATCCCAATACATATTTTAACCATATTGTACGACAAGAGTGAATAGAACAGGGGTTAAATTCATTCGCGCACGCTAATCTATTTGGTATGATTCCAGATAGAAGAGGAAGTCCAACCTTCCCTCATTATTTTCGTTTTAAATAAAGAGTATATTTTATGTCTCAAACTAACGAAGAAGCACCATTTACCAGGGATGAACTCATCTCCATTTACATGGAATATGTTACGGCAATGGATTTGGATGATCGGAGTCAATTCCATTTTTGTGCTCGGTACGATATTGCAGAGTCCACGTTTTCGGGATATTTTGATGATTTTGAACAACTCGAACAAGTCATTTGGGAACAGCTCATGCGAATTTCCATTCGGACGATTAAGAGTGATGAATTATACAAAACTTTTACCACCGAGGAAAAAATACTATCTCTTCAATATACTTTTTTTGAGAACCTGGCACTGAATCATTTATATATAGCTAAGAACATAGAGGAGCAAAGTTCCGTAATCCATAAAATGAAACTGCTGAAATTATTGAAGCCAGTATATTCAGGGTTTATCACAAATGAATTTGCAGATTCTGGGCTACCATTCAATACTCCTAAACTTCAATCGATAAATAAATACAGGAATAAGAGCATACAAGAAGGATTCTGGATGCTGCTGATTTTTTTAATTGACTTTTGGAGGAAAGACACTTCTGATAATTTTGAAAAAACAGATATCGCAATTGAAAAATCTGTGAAGGTCGCAATGGATCTTGTGGACACGAGTCGATTTATGAATGTATTTGATCTGGGAAGATTTTTATGGAAAGAGAGAGGGGCTTATTCTTTTAAAAAACCGAAATGAAGACAACACAACATATACCTGTTGGCAAATTAAAAAGAGCAGGAAAAATACTTAAGACCGGGTTAAAAGTAGGAAGGAATTATGCCACATACTATGGTGAAAAAATGGTTTCCTCAAAAGGTGATAGAGACAAATTGGATCAAAACAATGCGTCCGATATCATGGAAAGTTTACAAGAATTAAAAGGAAGTGGACTTAAGGTAGCACAAATGCTGAGTATGGAAGAAAACCTTCTTCCGAAGGCCTATGCGGAGCAATTTTCATTGGCTCAATTTTCTGTTCCACCCTTATCAATCCCCCTCGTCAAGAAAACTTTCAAAAAATATTTTGGGGAAAATCCCGAAGAAGTTTTTGATCGGTTTGATTACAAAAGCAAACATGCTGCAAGCA
This sequence comes from Saprospiraceae bacterium, assembly GCA_029262975.1. Classification (GTDB taxonomy): domain Bacteria; phylum Bacteroidota; class Bacteroidia; order Chitinophagales; family Saprospiraceae; genus JAJRXG01. The sequence continues at coordinate 1,181 of JAJCYJ010000689.1, read as the reverse complement.
TAGGCCAGGTGCACGAAGCCTGGTTAAACGATCGCAAACTTGCTATTAAAATTCAATACCCCGGTGTAAGTGAGTCAATTGATTCTGATTTGGCTATGCTCAAACCCATGGCCAGTCGTCTTCTAAATTTAAATGCTAAGGACACCGAAATATATTTTCAGGAAGTCTCTTCCAAATTGGTAGAAGAAACTGATTATAATTTGGAATTGACTAATAGCATTTGGCTCTCAGAAGCTTGTAGTTCGTTAAATGACCTGGTATTCCCAAAGTACATACCAACGCTAAGTAATGAAAAGATTCTTGCGATGGAATGGATAGATGGTATACATCTTTCTGAATGGTCCAGGTTAGAGTTGACTCAGGAAACAAGAAATGTTATGGGTCAAAGACTTTGGGACTTTTATATGTTCCAACTGCACAATCTGAAAAAATTACATGCAGATCCTCATCCGGGAAATTTCCTGGTGACACCAGATGGAAAATTGGGCGTCATAGATTTCGGTTGTATCAAAGATGTTCCGGAATATTTTTATAAACCATATACATCTCTTATTGTGCCGAATATTCTGGACGATAAGAAACAATTTAAAGACATTCTCACAGAATTAGAAATTCTCTTTCCAGATGACACAGCAGAGGAACATGATTATTTTTATAATCTGTTTCACGAGCTACTCAGTGTAGCTCTTCTACCCTATCGGACGGATACCTTTGACTTTAGCGATGAAAAATTCTTTAGTAAAATGTCTACCATGGGTCAACGATTGGCGCATGAATCTCTGAATTCCAAAATAAAACCCAATAGAGGCTCCCGTCATTTTATTTATGTAAATAGAACCTTTTTTGGATTGTATCATTTATTGCATATGCTAAAAGCAGAAATAAATACGGAGGCACAATTAAAATTTTGACGAATCAATTTTTTTGAAATAAATGTCGATTAAACAGATGTTTTCAAAGCCTTTCTACCTCTTAGTAATTACACACCCAATTCGTTGGTCAAACATTTTTTTTAATATGACTTTGGCATAATACTCTTAATATTGTCCTCGCCGGACGGCAATCATTTTTTGCCCCGAGGTTTCGGGATGAATCACTTGGCCAAAAAACGATTCAAACCTGCCTGCCCTAGCCGGTCACGGCAGGCAGGAAAGCCCACTTGCTCAAATGTATTTTTAATA
>JAJCYJ010000688.1 GCA_029262975.1 Saprospiraceae bacterium | reverse complement strand
CCGAGGTGTATCGATACCGTGAAGCAAATAATGGGGAAACATGAGGTGGCGTACCAGAGTATTTCACTTGGTCATGTAGTCACACAAGAACTCGTTGATGACCAAACTCTTGCAAAGATTCAGAAAGATTTGAATGCCGTGGGATTTGCATTATTGAGTGACAAAGACGCCGTTCTGATCAATCAAATAAAGTCAATTATTATCGAGAAAATACATTTTGGTCAACACCAAAGCCGATATAAGCTCTCTGAAGATTTAGCAAGGGAATTAGGCATCAATTATTCGCAGATATCAAAGACCTTCAGCAGGGTTGCAGGTCTGACAATTGAAAAGTTTGTAATTAATCAAAAAATTGAAAAAGCCAAGGAGTTGATCAGCTACGACGAATTATCGATAGCAGAAATTGCTGATGAACTTTCTTTTAGCAGTGCGGCCCATTTATCCAGTCTTTTCAAAAAAGTAACAGGAATGACGGCTACAGAGTATAAGAAGCACGTCATAAAAACCAGGAACCACATCGATTCCCTATAGCTCCTGATCATAATTTTGAAAGTTTTTTCCCAAATGGTATAACACATTAAGGTAATAGCTGTAGGATATTTGTACTTAAACCTGGGTTATACATTGGAATGTCTATTACGAGCTGAAATAGCTGCAAAATCAGGCACGTCCGCCAATTTTGATTCTCACCATAGTGGTGACTATGTTTGCGAGTCAAAATCACCGTAAGAGCTTGTGAGAACAAGCGAATCGCTTGCGAGTGTTTGGCTTTTTTTTTTGTTCTTTCAACTCTCATCACGAAAACCTAATCCATAATTCAGATTAAAAAAAAACATGAAAACATTATATCAAATAGAAGGAATGACATGTGGTGGTTGTGTCGCTTCTATAAAGGAGGGTCTTCAATCTGTGGAAGGGGTCACGAAGGCATCGGTACAACTTAATCCACCCCAGGCTGAAGTGACGCATTCTGATTCTGTTCCATTAGTGACTCTTCAAAAAGCCATTGGAAAATATAAGATAAGTGATGTCCCGGAAGTTCAAAAAAATGTAGAAGACTCAGCGAAGCTTATGACAACTTACAAGCCATTATTCTTGATTGTTTCCTTTATCCTGGGTGTCGCCATTCTTGTTCAGTTCCCTTTCGATGAGTTGGACAGTAGGATGTTGATGAGGAATTTTATGGCTGGATTTTTTATTGTTTTTTCATTTTTTAAATTGCTTAACCTGGAGGGATTTGCAAGCAGTTACAGCATGTATGATATCGTAGCTGCACGATGGTATGGTTGGGGCTATATATATCCATTTGTGGAACTTGGGTTAGGCATACTCTATCTCACAAATGTCGCTCCCTACTTGACTAATATATTGACCATCATAGTTTTAGGAATCAGTAGCATAGGTGTCATCCAGAGCAATCTTCAAAAGAGAAAAATAAAATGTGCCTGTCTCGGAGATGTATTTAACTTGCCTATGTCAACGGTTACCATTGTGGAAGACGTAAGCATGATTCTTATGGCCGCAACCATGCTGTTAATTCATTATTAGCGCATAATATTGAAAGTAAATACCAAAATTCTATAAGTCTGACGGATCAAAATGCAGTATATTTGGATTCGATTATAAAAAGAATGAGCTCTATTAATAGGTCATATCGTGTTATTTCTTTTGCATTGGCGATGCTGATGCTGTGTAGTTCGTTCAGTTATTCTGTAAGCTTTCATTATTGTAAAGGTGAGTTAATGGGTCTGAGTATTTTAGGCCCGGCTAAATCTTGTCATGAAGGAAAAGCATCATGTCCACGTCATAAGGAAATGGTTGATGAAGATGATACCAATAACTGCTGTACTAATTCTGACGTAGTTATCGACGATCTTGATCAGGATTATATGATGTCTCAGTCAGCTGAGCTTACACAAGATAATATTGATTTTTTAATAGCGTACCTTCATTCATTTGTCTCTGACAGAACCACAAGTTCTGCTATAAGTACGTATAAACACTATAGACCGCCATTACCGGCGAAGGACATTCCCGTCCTATATCAAGTATTCCGAATATAAAAGATTATCCATAGACAATTAATGTCTTAGCCTGCGGTATTGCCCATAAATGTGGCTTCTATCCGGACTCTGACATGGATTGTTTGATTGTGTGATATGCACAGTCTGTGCTGAATCTTAGATTGACTTTTTAGAATTATTTTCTTTATATCGTCAATTTTTGTTCATCGATAATCTTCATAATGATAAGTAGTATTGTAAAATTTTTCTTAGACAATAAGCTGATTACCTGGCTTCTTCTGTTACTTCTAGTTGCATGGGGAACTGTTACAGCTCCTTTTGATTTCGATATAGATTTCCTTCCAAGAGATCCCGTAGCTGTAGATGCTATCCCGGATATTGGTGAAAACCAGCAGATTGTTTTTACCAAGTGGATGGGGCGGTCTCCCCAGGATGTGGAAGATCAGATAACCTATCCACTAACTTCATCTTTACTGGGTATACCTGGAGTAAAAAGCGTACGAAGCAATTCTATGTTTGGCTTTTCCAGTATATATCTCATTTTCAACGATGATATCGAA
>JAJCYJ010000687.1 GCA_029262975.1 Saprospiraceae bacterium | reverse complement strand
ATATAAAATTCAGTCATGTATTTGGGTAACTGACAGTATATTGCACTCCAAGTTTTTCATATTTATGCACGTGCATTATCATAACCTGTTTGTGAGTCCTTTATGAGTAAAAGACAAATCCTTAAAACAGAACAAAAAGCTCTTGAGATAAATCTCAACGATAGGATCTACGGCACCTTCGCCGAGATAGGAGCGGGACAAGAAGTAGCCAGGCATTTCTTCCAAGTTGGCGCAGCTGCAGGCACAATAGCCAAAACTATGTCCGCATATGATAAGACCTACTCCGATAAGATTTACGGACCTGAAGACAAGCAGCGGTATGTATGCGAAAGTCGATTGTACAAAATGCTTGACCATGAATATGATTTGATTGAAGAGCGATTAATGGGCCATCGCGCTGATACCAACTTCTTTGTTTTTGCTGATACAGTATCTGCTATTAATTATGCACGCACCACTAAAGGGAATGGTTGGATCGGGATGAGGTTTCAGCATTATGCCGGATCAAAACCCAACGATGTTGTGATGCATGTGAAAATGCTCGATAAAAATAACCGACAACAACAAGAGGCTATCGGTATACTTGGTGTCAATCTGATTTATGCCTGTTATCATTACCGGGACCAACCTGAAGAATTTGTAGAGTCCCTTATCGACGGACTAAAGAGTCGGGTAGCAATAGATATGATCCGGACAAATGGAGAGGCTTTTTTAAACTTTGACAATCGTATACTTTGCCTCTATATGGTAAAGAATGAACTGACTGATGTAGCGATTTTTAATCATCAGAAACTCAGCATTCATGCTTCAGAATTTCTATATCGCAAAGATGTAATGGTTGTAAGAGGTCATTTCCGCCCCCCGACCCTGGTGACTAAAGATGCCTTTGAAAAATCTTTCGAACAATTTAAAAATGAACCAGGTGCGGATCCTGATAAAGGAAGATTGATGGCAGAAATTACCATGGAAAATCTGTTGCGCTTCGGACCCTTGGATGAGCAGGATTTTCTTGATCGCACTGATATGCTTTGCGCACTTGGCCTTACTGTCATAATATCTGATTGCAGCAATCACCAAAAGTTAATTAACTATCTCTCTGATTACAAAATACAAAGACTCGGGATTGTCATTGGTGTTCATGAGTTTTTAGAAATTATTAGAAACAAATATGAACACAATAAAGACGGACGACTCCTGACGGCATTTGGTGAGTTGTTTAGCCGGAATATTAAGGTATACGTCTATCCGGCACTTGAAAAGGAAGGGGATACATTGATTCATGTCGAAGAGTTGCCGGTCCCAGAAGAAATTAGATTTTTATACCAGCATTTATTGAATAATGAACAGATTGTAGCGGTGAAAAACCCAGATAAGAAGTTATTGCACATTATTCCATATAAAGTCTATGACGATATTGTGGCCGGAAATAATGAGTTCTGGGAACCAAGTATGCCTGAAGTTCTGATCCCAATTATTAAAGCTAATCAGAGTTTTGGTTATGGTCGTGATACAGATCCATTTGAATATGATAAGACTGACGGACGCGATGCAGAATATTATTGACACTTTGTCAAAGCCTCAATTTTACAGTAAATGACAAGTTCACTTATACCGATTCGCAGCTTGTTGTTTATCTTGATCCTCTGTTCATGTGATATGCAAAAAAAAATGCCTGTGGATGTGGTGTCTCCAGTACCAGAACAATATCCATCTTGGATTACTCAGGATTTCGTTATGGGTCATTTTGATCCTGCCAAACATCCGGAGTTTGTAGTTATCGATAAAAAGTATGCCGATCGTGAAGGATTATTTCTTCATCGTGATACATATCGTGCGTTCTTAAGGATGTGGGAGGCTGCTGGTCAGGAAGGTCATCAATTGGTCATACGCAGTGCCACACGTAATTTTGATTATCAGAAGAGACTTTGGGACCAGAAATGGTCTGGACTAACAATACTTTCTGACGGGACATCAGCAAATGAAATCCCGGACCCCGAGATTCGTGCGAGGAAAATATTGCTTTATAGTTCCATGCCTGGAACATCACGGCATCATTGGGGAACTGACATTGACCTCAATAGTTTTAATAATGAATATTTTGAAACAGGCGCAGGAGAAAAATTGTATCAATGGTTAACCGAACATGGCGCATCTTTTGGTTTTTGTCAACCATATACTGATAAATCTTCAGGACGCACAGGATATGAAGAAGAAAAATGGCACTGGTCTTACATCCCTTTATCCGGAAAACTTACTTCATATTGCAGGGATTATATTTCTAACGATTTGATATCGGGATTTAAAGGGAGTGAAGTTGCTCAAAAAGTGGATATGTTGATGAATTATATTCTGGGAATTAATCCTGAATGTCTATAATTATAGCAGTTATGGTGATTTATTAAATAATAGTTGTTATGAGCTCATTTTCAGTGTCAACAGACGTAGGTTTCGACTTGTATCATGCGTGGGAATTTTATTTTAATCAGATAAATGGATGGTGGCCAAGAGAATACTGCACATCACCGAAGACAAAACGGTTCATCATAGATAC
>JAJCYJ010000686.1 GCA_029262975.1 Saprospiraceae bacterium | reverse complement strand
CTGGCGCTTCAGGGACTCAAGCTATTGCTGGATTTTTTGTGATTCCATCTCACAAGGCTAATGAAATTGGAAATACGAGTAGTTTTACAGACGACATATTCGGTTCGGTCAGTTGGATGATAACAGACCTCAAGCAAGACGCCATTGGTAATAATGGCATTCACGCTTCGATGAAAATCACATACACTTTTGAAGAAGTAACTAACAAGGTAATTCTATGCGCATTCTTACAAGCCATGAATGAATTAAACACGGATGAAAATTTTTCAATTAATTTGATGGGTACACAGACTTCTACAAGCATTAGTTTAAATATTGTTCGGGTCGACCAAGAATCTTCATGGTCCAACGCACACAGATTTTGTCTGACGTACTTGACATTATAATAATAGGAAATAGGGTGGAGGCTTCGGCCTTCATCCTTCAAAATTATAGAAGCATTATTATGTTAAAAAAATATATTACGAGCGTTTTATTAGCAATGACCTGCGCTTCATTATTTGCTCAAACAGTCACTTCTGGTTCATTTGGCGATACCTATATTCCTTCTGAAGGATTTATATCCATTTTTGGTACACATACATTTGAAAATGCTGATATAGGTTTATATCCTGGAGTTATTCTTGCTGAAAGAAATGGCATATCAGGTGTTGTAAACTTTTCTTCTGAAAGTTCATGTAAAGGAGCTAGCTACGACGCACATGTAGATGGCACAGTCAGAACCTTTTCATCTGACCCTTTTGTTTTTCCAACAGGAAATAGTGAAAAGTTAGGGCTGTTGGGTATTTCTGGAATGACCGATGCGGCAGCGAAATATTCCCACTCTGACCCAACCTTGACTACAGGGGAATTAAATATAACAAATCCTGAAATAGATGCCACAAGTGCACTCGAATTTTGGACTTTAGATGGGAGTGGGGAAACAAATGTTACACTCACCTGGGATCCAGATAGTAATATAGAAGGGTTAGTAGAAGGTGATTTAGATAAATTAACTATCATAGGATGGACAATGTCAGGTTGGGAGGTAATCCCTTCCATACCAAATGAATTCTCACTTCTTTCTGACTCGAGGCACATCTTCAATCCTGAGTCTGAATCAGGATTCTCCTATGGCTCTATTTCAACGAGCAGCCCAATTGTTCCAAGTGATTATGAGATTCTAACATTAGGATCACTGGTAATTCCAAGAACTGGTATATCAGATGGGCCTATTTTAAAGATATTTCCCAATCCCGTTAAGCTTGGTACAAATTCATATGTTTACTATGAACTAAAAGGCAACCAAGGGAAAATGGAAGTTTATGATGAATTAAATAATCTGGTATTTTCAAAGTTGTTGGATCGACCATCAGGAAATATTTTGCTACCTAACCTTCATCAGAGTGATGATAAATATATTGTTACTGTAGTAGAAATAGATGGTAAGAAGACGTCTAAAATGCTCATTACTATCCAGTAACTACATTTTTCAAAGGAAATAAGAAAAGGAACTGTGAAGGGTTTCTATGTTTTTTAATTGGGCAGATTAAAATTCATTGCAAATTGATGTGACAAAGCATTATGGAATATTCTATTTTTGCACACTTAAGAAAAAAATATGTCAGAACAGAATATATTCGGAGCACTAAATGAGTCTCAATACAACGATTTAAAGGATGCACTAGTTTATATAACAGTCCTTATAGCTGGTGCGGATGGTGAAATTGACGAACAAGAATTGAATTGGGCAGAAAAATTGACTCATATTCGAACATATGCCAAACCACAAACGCTAAATTCTTATTATCTAGACATTGAGAAAGATTTTGATCAAAGAGTCACTGATTTAATGGCAAAATTACCAGATACGCTGACCGAGCGTGAGGATGTGATAGTGAAGAAATTAACTGGATTAAATGAGATTCTCACATGCGTGGACAACGATGTTGCCTTTCAACTCTATGAAAGCTTTACATCTTTTGCTACTCATATAGCCAAAGCTTCAGGGGGGTTTTTAAGATTTGGGAGTATTAGTAGCAAAGAAAAACAATGGATTAATTTGCCGATGATCACTCCTGTTATCCGAGATATGGATGAGGAAGAATAAGTTATTCTTAATATAAATCATTTGCAAACTTGGTGAAATGCTCTTGATTGCTTTAGTTGTCGCCCACAATACTTAAGACAAGGGAAAGCAGTTCTGCCAATACCATTTCTAAAGATGCTCAGTTATTCATTCAAATAGCTCGATTATGATTCACTTTCTATTAGCTCTTCTTTTTTTGACTGTATGTCCTTCGTGTAATTACCTGGGACAACAAAAAATGGTGAATAATAAAGATAAAACAATGGTGCCAGATGAAGCTCCAAATGCGGATTTAGGAGACACGCTCATTGAAATGCCAACAGGAGGAATACTTAATAAAAATGATGCTGATTATAACCCGACAGAAAAGGTTGCAGATGGACGTGATGAAGTAATACTTGCTCCTGATCAATCGTCTAAGCCGCTCGTTACTGACAATTCAGTTGTAAAAGAATCTGTAAACAATGATGAGAATGATTCCATGGGAAACGAATTAGAAGAGAGACTTCCAACCCCGGATGAAAAAGGAAATGAAGAAAGTAAGATAGACAATGAAGCTAAGAAGCCAGAACTGTTTGATGCTAAGGAATCTATAGAAATAGGGAAAAAATTGACTGGGACTCATCAAATGTGGCATACTTTATTGCAGAAGTATGTTTCTGAAGAAGGAAAAGTGAATTATCAGGGTTTTAAATTAGAAGGAGCAAACCTTGATAATTATTTGAATGAATTAAGTAATTCTGTTCCATCTGACAATGACAAGAGTTTAAGTGCGATGGCTTTTTGGATCAATGCATATAATGCCTTTACGATAAAAATAATTCTTGACCATTATCCTGTAAATTCTATAACTGAAATAGCCAACGGAAAACCATGGGATAAAAAATGGATAATGCTGGGTGCCAAAATGTTATCACTCAACGATATTGAACATGTGATACTGAGACCTACATGGAATGACGCCAGAATTCATTTTGCCGTGAATTGTGCTGCAAAATCATGTCCACCCTTGTCTAATAAAGCATTCACAGGTTCAAATACCGAAGGATTGCTTGATAAATTAACCAGTCGGTTTATTAACAATCCAAAATTTAACCAAATCAGTCCCACAAAACTTACGCTTTCAAAAATATTTGAATGGTACAAAGAAGACTTCGGAGATTTGCCGAAGTTCGTCAACGAGTACACCACGAGTGAGATTAAGTCGAATGCCGCGATTAGATATCAAGAGTATGACTGGTCACTAAATAGTATTTAAAACATATATGTAGTACTTTCTGAGTCAAGACTATATGACTCATTTAGCGGTTATAATATTTATGATTTACAAGACGGCCTTTAGTATTACAAAAGCCGTATATTTGCGGCTCTTTTTAAGGACCTAAACGATAATTAATGCAAGGAAAAGGATTTGTCAAGTTTCTATTGATAGCCCTGACAGCAGTTTGCCTACTACAGTATATATATATGCTTCCGACTCGTACAGTCGAAAATAGAGCAGACCAATACGCCAAAACGATGGCTGCCGATTTACCGGAAGGAAGTATCGAACGTATATCAAAGGAGCGAGAATACACAGCAGCTTATCTTGATTCTATGTCAAGTGAGGAAATATTCTCCATACCATTTTTGAAGAGTTTTACTTATGACGAGTTAAAAAAGCAGAATCTGGCTCTTGGTCTTGATCTAAAGGGTGGACAGAGTGTGGTACTCCAGGTAAATATGCAGGATTTAGTTTCAGATCTTTCTGGAAACGTCAAGGATCCCACTTTTAATCAGGCATTGGAAAATGCAAATTTAGCGCTAAAAAGCTCTCAATCTGATTTTGTCACTTTGTTCGTCGGCGAATTTCGAAAAATTGCCGAGGGAAAGAAGCTGGCAAGACTTTTTATGGGAAGAGATTCAAAAATAAGGGATGAACTCAGTGCTGATGCTGATGATGGTGAAGTCCTTCGAATCCTTCGAGATAAAACAAGTGGAGTAGTTCGATTAACTTTTAATCGATTAAAGCAAAGAATTGATAAGTTAGGAGTAACCCAACCGAATATTTCATTAGATGCTGCCCGGGATATAATTCTGGTTGAATTACCTGGTATTGATAACCCTGAAAGAGCACGAAACTTCCTTCAGGCCAGTGCTCAATTAGAATTTTGGGATGTTTGGAGAACAAATGATCCAGGCATTTCATCTGCATTCTTACAAGCAGATGAACTCTTAAGAAATAAACTGAATAGTGAGACCATGGAAAGCACGAGACCAGACTCAATATTAAAGCCAGTTTATGATGAGCTAGGTAATCTGACTGCGGATTCGGCTATGCAGGTTAATAATGCCCCGTTAGATCCGATATCCAATCAGGGACCCTTATTGTCCCTTTTGCAACTTAGCCCTCCCAGTCTATCGGCTACGATGGGTATTGCAAATAGAAATCAGAAAGATCAAATAATTGAATACTTAAGTTTGCCTGAGGTTCGCTCCCTCTTTCCTAAAAATGGAAAATTTTTGTGGGCGGCCAAAGCAGTTCAGGATCCAACTACATTTGAATATACACAGGATTATGAATTATACTTTATTCAGACTGTCCCGGGAAGCGACGAAGCTAAGATACAGGGTGATGTAATTGTATCCGCTTCTCAAGCTCCCAATCCTATGTCAGGACAAGTAGAAGTAAGTCTTACGATGAATAGCCAAGGTGCTAAAGAGTGGGCAAAAATGTCTGAACTAGCCTTTAAGGACAACAAAAGACAAGTGGCCATTGCTCTTGATAATGAGA
>JAJCYJ010000685.1 GCA_029262975.1 Saprospiraceae bacterium | reverse complement strand
TTAATTAACTGTAGTAAAACGTAACGGAATAACTATTAAGTTTACTGAAAAAACATATTTCGCTGTTCTTGTTATAGTTGATGATAAAAACGATCTTTATTCGAATGAATTTAATATAAATATTGAGCCTTCTAATTCTAGAAGAGAAAATTCCAATCAATTTTATATACCGGATATTGATAAACATCAGAAGCTTATAATCAGGAGACACGATAGAGAAAAGAAAGTAGAAATTAGGTTAAGTCGAATTAACCAGACTCAAATTCTATTTGAATGCAGAAGTCATGAAGGAATCGAAATACATTATAACGACAATATGCCAATCTATTCTTTAACTGAATTGGATATATTTTCGAAATTACAATTTTTTATAAAATTTAGGAAACCATTATATTCTTCAGAAGGTCTTCTCAAATCACCCATTAATCCAAATATCCAGAGAACTGAAATTGTGAAGAAAGAGCCGATCTTTGAACATCCTGTATTTCAATTTTATCTTAAAGATAGTGATGGAACACATGTACGTAATGCCGAATGTCAGGTGATTAGGCCTACTAAGTATAAGTGTGTGTATGATGAGCATACTGGAGCATATAAGTGCCCAGGTGCATCTTCATACGACCAATATGAAGTGAGTATTCAGCCTAGTACTTTACATTATAATTTTAAAAAGGAAAATGTAAAAAATGGTGAAAATATTCGTCTTACGCCTTACCAGAGAATCCAAGTTACATTTAAGGGAAAACCAAATTTAGAAGGAGTAAAATTTCAATATAAGATAAGAAATTTTGAACTACAGGAAATGATCGTTGGAGTGGATAATAAAGCATTTTTTAAATGCCCTTTGTCTCCTAATAAAAATGAAATATTTGAAATTAGCTTAGTAAACGGCAAGGAACTAGGATTAATTCCTAATCAGTCATTTCCTTTAGAAATTGTCGAAGATAAAGCTAAACAAATTAAACTTGAAACAGCTTATAGGCCCTTTAATATTATAGACTGGAGGACATGGCTTCCGAAAGCACTAGGCATACTTTTGATCTTCATACTGGTCCTGGCATTAGGGTTTTTGGTTTGTCAAAATATAACCTCTCAAACAACAACTTCTGGATCAACACCCTCTGGATCAACTCCCTCTGAAACAACACCCTCTGAAACAACGCCCTCTGAAACAACACCCTCTGGATCAACTCCCTCTGAAACAACACCCTCTGAAACAACACCCTCTGGAACAACACCCTCTGAAACAACACCCTCTGGAACAACTCCCTCTGGAAGAACAACTTCTGAAACAACAACTTCTGGATTTAAATCTGTAGATGATACTTTCGAAAATTGTGACTTGACCATAGAATATAAACAGTATATTCTATCAGAAATTAGATCGACTAATTTTGATGATTTTAGTAATAAGATAGAGGTTAAAGTAAATTATTTGAAAAAATGCGAAAATGTATTTGTAGAAGATAATAAAGATATAATAGAAGATTATCGCATTGCCTCGATTGCTGTATGGAATTGTGAAGACCATTTCAAAAGAATGAAGAATATTACGCCTGATATCAGTGAGGCATGTGGAGACTTGTATGACTTGAGTGAGTTGGAAGTCTATAATCAGGAACAAAGTGTTTATATGTTCAAACTTTGGGAAAAATGGGCAAATAGGCAACAGTGATATGTTAAAAGAAAATCCATATAACCCTGATTATAAAAAGGAGGAAAAGGAATTAGTACCCAAGCTGAGGAATAAGTTTTCTCGTAAGCAAATATTGCGTTCGCTCATATTTATTGTTGCCCTGGTGGCAGCTTATTATATTGGGTATTATCAAGGAACAAATAGTACATTTTATAAAGATTCAGAAGATTTACTTTCATATGCTGACATGAGTGACAGTGAGAGTCAAATACCTTCTATAGGCTTGGATACATCTATAACAATAAATAAAGAAACAAATGAAGGGCTCGGAGAAAAAGCTCCTTGTGATTTAGTGAAACAATTTAAAAGAGATATTTTAATGGAAATAGAGTCGACTAATTTCAATGATTTTATTAATAGCATAGCAGTTAAAGTAAATTATTTAAAAGTATGTGAAAATGATTTTGTATTGGATAATAGAGATAAAATAGAGAATTATCGCATTGCCTCGATTGCTGTATGGAATTGTAATGACTTTTTAAAAAGAAGGAAGAGCATTTCATCAGAAATCAAGAAGTCATGTGCGACTTTGTATGACATGAGTGAGTTCGTCGACTACAATCAGAAACAACGTGATTATATGAAAGCACTTTGGAGAGAATGGGCAAATAGAGGATAATCAGGATATGTATTAGGTCTATGACAAATGAAAGGAGTCTCAAAATATCTGTTAGAATTGAATGTTCATTGTAGATAAACTATATAGGTAAAATTCTAATAAATTTAGTTGAAATCCATAGAAATGGTTAATTTAGTTTGAATCATTTATTTACCCTGTTTAAACATGAACCACATATACTAATAAGGTATCAACTACGATAATTAATAACCACACAACCTTACTCCATGAAAATTTCAAAATTGGGCATCCTTGTAGGAGTAATCACACTACTTGCATTAATCTTTATATTAATTACCTTTTTGTTTTCAGGAGACGCTAAGGGATTTGTACCTCCGGCTCCTAAGACACCGGTCTCAGCTATTGATCATTTTGAAACCTACGTGTCTTTCGACGATGCACAGAAGGAATATCTGAAAATTTTGGAGATGATAGATGCCGATAATAGTCTTACTCAACCCAAAGGCTTAAAAAACAAATTATCCAAAATATTTGCGAACAAGATTTCAGA
>JAJCYJ010000684.1 GCA_029262975.1 Saprospiraceae bacterium | reverse complement strand
CAGATCAGGATGGTCTAAAAAAAGGAATTTTGAAGGTGGGCAGATGCCTCTTCAGATGCGTTTACCAAAGAGAGGTTTTAAAAGCCCGAATCGCGTTTCCTATATCGCTCTTAATGTAAGCCGATTATCGGAAATATCTGAAAAGTATGGTGTTTCTGAAATCTCACCGGAAGTCCTTTATAAATTAGGTATTACCAAGAAAAATGACTTGGTAAAAGTCCTCGGGAATGGAGATCTGACAGCTAAGGTAAATGTTAAAGCGCATGCTTTTTCTGCCAGTGCTGAAGAAAAGATTAAAGCTCAGGGAGGAACTGCAGACAAACTCTAAAAAAAGTAGATGAAGAAATTTATCGAGACTATCAAGAATATCTGGAAGATTAAGGAACTCAGACAGAAGATCCTTTTCACGTTGGCTATCCTGGCTATATACAGGTTAGGTTCTTACATTCCAATTCCTGGAGTAGATGTGAACGCTCTTGAGGCAGCGACAAGTGGAAGAGGAAATAATGATATTCTGGGATTGATAAATACTTTTGCTGGAGGAGCTTTTAACCGGGCTGCCATTTTTGCGTTAGGTATCATGCCTTATATTACGGCCTCGATTATTATTCAACTATTGGGTTTTGCAGTGCCGTATTTCCAGAGATTACAATCTCAGGAAGGAGAATCAGGCCGTAAGAAACTGGGTCAGATTACAAGATGGCTTACGTTAGCTATTACGCTCGTTCAGGGTGGTACATTTTTGACATATATAAGAAGTATGCCGGGAGCCATTTATCCAGATGTTCCTGCTAGTATATTTTGGTTAAGTGGAATAATAATACTTTCAGCGGGTACTATATTCGCAATGTGGTTGGGTGAACGAATCACAGAGAATGGTATCGGAAATGGTGTGTCGTTATTGATTATGATTGGTATCATAGCCACACTTCCAACTGCCTTTGCTGCAGAAGTTATTACACAACTTAATCAGAGTGGTCTGTTCATTTTTATCTTAGAAATGATTGTTCTATTCTTTATATTCCTTGTATCCATTATGATTGTTCAAGGGGTAAGAAAGATTCCTTTACAATTTGCCAAACGTATGGTTGGAAGAGGATCAGGACAGATCCCACTAGCTGGGGCTCGTGATTATATTCCTTTAAAGGTAAATGCAGCAGGAGTCATGCCGATCATTTTTGCACAAGCGATTATGTTCTTGCCTACAACAATTGCGGGATTGGCCTCAGGTCCTGAAGGCCCGACAAGTGACTTTTTAATTAAATTGGGTGATTGGCAAAGTGTGCCATACAATATAATATTCTTTTTCCTGGTCGTCATATTTACATATGTCTATACGGCCTTGATGGTAAATCCAAAACAGTATGCTGAATATCTGAAAAGACAAAATGCATTCATTCCTGGAGTGAAACCTGGAAAGAGTACGCAAGACTTTATTGATACACTTACTACGAGAGTAACACTTCCAGGTTCTATATTTCTCGGTTTGATTTCCATATTTCCTGCCTTTGTGGCGAATTTTGGAGTGAACCAGTCATTTGCTTTTTTCTTTGGAGGAACTTCTCTGCTGATATTAGTAGGTGTTATTCTGGATACGTTGCAACAAATTGAAAGTCATCTTCTGATGAGAAAGTATGACGGATTAGTGAAATCAGGAAAACTTAAAGGCAGGAGTGGAATGCAGCCTATAGGTGCAGGAATGTAAGTTAATCTGAATATGGCTGATATACACTACAAAACGGACGAGGAAATAGAAATAATCAGACAGAACTGTCTGCT
This sequence comes from Saprospiraceae bacterium, assembly GCA_029262975.1. GTDB lineage: Bacteria > Bacteroidota > Bacteroidia > Chitinophagales > Saprospiraceae > JAJRXG01. The sequence continues at coordinate 11,656 of JAJCYJ010000684.1, read as the reverse complement.
TGTCTCAAAGACCTTGGCTATGGTAGGAAGTCATTTGAAAGATGGATCAGTTGGAACTAAGCTGGATCAATTAGCTGAAGAGTTTATAAGAGATCATGGTGCAGAACCTGGATTTAAGGGATACCAGGATTTTCCAGCGACTCTTTGTATTTCGAAAAATGAAGTTGTTGTTCATGGTATTCCAAATGAGGAGCCATTTAAAGAAGGTGATATAATATCTATCGACTGTGGCGTCTATCAGCACGGATACTATGGAGATGCTGCTTATACTTTTGCGCTTGGGAAGATAAGCGAAGAGACAATGAAACTTTTAGTTGTTACTAAAGACAGTCTTTATAAAGGTATCGAAGCCGCTAAACGAGATGGTCGACTTGGAGATATAAGTTTTGCTATTCAAAACTATACTGAGAAAGTGCATGGCTATAGCGTTGTAAGAGAATTGGTAGGGCATGGTATTGGTAAAAATCTACATGAAAAACCTCAGGTTCCGAATTTTGGCAAAAAAGGACGTGGCGTAAAATTGCAAGAAGGATTAGTGATCGCAATCGAACCGATGATTAATCTGGGTACAAGAAACATAGCACAGTCCAGTGATGGTTGGACTGTATATACAAAGGATAAAAAACCTTCGGCGCATTACGAACACACGATTGCGGTAAAGAATGGAAGAGCTGATATTTTATCAGATCATTCATTCATAGAAGAGGTAATTGATAAAAATGATCAACTAGAGAAAATATCCCTAAAAAGTTAGATATTTGCACTCCCAAATTTTTATGGCTAAGAAAAACTTAATAAAACAAGACGGAATTATAGAAGAAGCGCTGTCAAATGCGATGTTCAGGGTACGATTAGAAAATAATCACCTCATCACTGCGACAATTTCCGGTAAAATGAGAATGTATTATATAAAAATTCTTCCGGGAGATAAAGTAGCGGTAGAAATGTCTCCTTATGATTTGTCGAGGGGAAGAATAACATTTAGATATAAGTAATTATGAAAGTAAAAGCGTCAATAAAAAAGCGATCCGTGGATTGCAAGATCATAAGGAGGAAAGGGAAGCTTTATGTGATAAACAAAAAGAATCCTAGATTTAAACAAAGGCAAGGTTAATTAAAAGGATATGGCTCGAATAGCAGGTGTCGATTTACCCAAAAATAAAAGAGGCGTTGTAGGACTTACTTATATCTATGGAGTAGGAAATAGCAGGGCAGCAGAAATATTGGGAAAAGCAGATATAGATGAACATACCAAAGTTAAAGATTGGACGGATGAAAATATTCGTCAGATTTCTGGTATGATACAGGAGGTTTATAAAGTTGAAGGCGAATTACGCAGCGAGATTCAACTCAATATTAAGAGACTTATGGATATTGGTTCTTACCGTGGTGTTCGTCATCGTAAAGGATTACCTGTAAGAGGACAACGCACGCAAACTAATGCCCGAACACGTAAAGGCAAGAAAAAAACTGTTGCTAACAAGAAAAAAGCTACTAAGTAATGGCTAAAAGTACCAAGAAGGTAAAAAAGAGGAAAGTTGTTGTGGCCCCAGAAGGTCTAGCATACATACAGGCTTCATTTAATAATATCATCATATCCCTTTGTAATAAACAAGGTCAGGTGATATCATGGGCATCAGCTGGGAAAGCAGGCTTTAGAGGTTCCAAAAAGAATACTCCTTATGCCGCCCAGATGGCTGCAACAGATGCAGCACAGACAGCATACGATGCGGGGCTACGAGCAGTAGAAGTTCATGTAAAAGGCCCAGGATCGGGAAGAGAAGCAGCAATCCGGGCAATTGATGCTGTGGGTATAAAAGTTTCCAGGATTAAGGATAAGACTCCCGTACCACACAACGGTTGTCGTCCACCGAAAAGAAGAAGAGTATAATTTTTTGAGAATAAGTTGTAATGGCAAGATATACAGGACCAAAAACTAAAAAAGCACGGGCCTTTGGGGAGGCAATTTACGGACCAGATCGTGGTTTTGATAAAAGAAAGTTCCCACCAGGCCAGCATGGCCCTTCGCGGAGAAGAAAGCAAAAATCTGATTATGCTATCCAGTTGATGGAGAAGCAAAAAGCCAAGTATACCTATGGTGTACTTGAAAGACAATTCAGAAATTTGTTTGAAAGAGCTAGCAGCAAATCCGGTGTAACGGGGGAAATCCTTTTACAACTTCTGGAAGCACGACTGGACAATACAGTCTTTAGATTAGGTATAGCACCTACTCGAAGAGCGGCCAGACAGTTAGTAACGCATAAACACATTTGCGTTAACGGAGTAGTCTCAAATATTCCTTCATTATCCCTAAGAAAAGGAGATGTAGTTTCCGTAAGAGGTAAATCTCAGGATCTTGAAGTTATCAGAAATAGTATGACTGTTAGTCAGGTGAAAAAATGGCCATGGCTTCAGTGGAATCCGGACAGACAGGAAGGTACCTTTCTTGAATATCCTGAAAGAGAAAAAATTCCAGAAAAGATTAATGAACAATTGATCGTGGAATTATATTCAAAATAATCAGCTGACAGGTCTCAAGTATTTATAAATCAATTATCAGAACTCCTATTACATATGAGTATACTTAATTTTCAAAAACCAGACAAAATACTTCTACAAAAGGCAGATGATTTCGAAGGATCATTTTTATTTAAGCCTTTAGAGCCTGGGTTTGGACAGACTATAGGTAATTCACTACGACGTGTCTTACTTTCTTCTCTAGAAGGATATGCTATATCTGCAATTAGAATTGCTGGTGTAGAACATGAATTTTCGACCATCAAAGGTGTTGTAGAAGATGTAGTTGATATTATCCTTAATATCAAACAGATCAGGTTGAAAAAATTGATAAAGGATGATGACTCTGTAGAAGAAAAGATTTATCTGACTATAAGTGGACAAGAGCAGTTTAAAGCTGGGGATATTGAGAGCTATACGAATATTTTCAAGGTGATGAATCCTGATCATGTTATTTGCAACATGGAACCTTTCGTCAGTCTTGAGATGGAATTCGTTGTAACGAAGGGAAGAGGATACATTCCGGCTGAAGAAAATCTTCCGAAAGATGCACCAATTGGAGTAATTCCGGTAGATGCAATCTATACACCGATCAAAAAAGTGGCTTATAAAGTCGAAAATACAAGGGTTGGTCAGAAGACAGATTATGAACAATTGACGATTGACATCAAGACTGATGGTACAATTCATCCTGAAGAGGCAGTTAAAGAAGCTTCTAAAATATTAATTCAGCATCTCATGCTGATTACAGATGAAAATATCACATTCGAAGATCAGTCAAAAAGAGAAGAGGATGTTGTTGACGAGCATATCTTGCATATGCGTAAATTGCTCAAAACATCACTTGAAGATCTTGATTTATCTGTTCGGGCTTATAACTGTCTAAAGGCAGCTAAAATCAATTCGCTTGGGGAAATGGTAAAGTTTGATACTCATGAACTCTTGAAGTTTAGAAACTTTGGAAAAAAATCTCTTGTCGAAATAGAAGAATTATTAACAACAAAGGGATTGACATTCGGAATGGATCTGAGCAAGTATAAGCTTGAAGAAGATTAGAACTAATTATCTGGATATAGCGTAAGACATGAGACACGGAAATAAAGTAAATAACCTAAGTAGAAAAAAGGGGCATCGCGAGGCATTATTAAAAAACCTGGCGGCTGCATTAATTACTCATAAGCGAATAAATACCACTGTGGCAAAAGCCAAGGCGCTTAGGGTGTATGTTGAACCTCTTATCACAAAGGCTAAAGATAATTCTACCCATAACAGAAGAGTGGTGTTCAGCTATCTTCAAGATAAAACCGCTGTCCACGAATTATTCTCAGTTGTGGCTGAAAAAGTTGGTGATCGACCAGGTGGTTATACAAGAATCATAAAGACAGGATTCAGGAGAGGAGATGCTGCTGATATGGCCATGATCGAACTTGTAGACTTTAACGAAGCACTTCTTGGTGCAAAAGCTGATAGCGGTAAAAAACGTACACGTAGGGGTCGAAGAAAATCTTCAGACGCTGTAGTTGCTGCTCCTCAAGTGGTAAGTCAGGATCAGGAAGAATAGAATATACATATTATAATTTATTAAAAGGTGTTAGATCAATTGAGCTGACACCTTTTTTTTATATTTGCCGCCGTCAAAAATTATAGCATGTCGTCATTAATGCATAATGCAATTCTCTTACTTGAGGATGGAAGTTTATACCAGGGTGTGTCATATGGCAAACCAGGAATTACCACAGGTGAGATTTGTTTCAATACTGGGATGACCGGATACCAGGAGATATTTACAGATCCCTCGTATTTTGGCCAAATTATGGTCACGACCAATGCGCACATAGGCAACTATGGAGTTAAGAATACCGATGTAGAATCTGATCACATCCAAATTTCAGGTTTGGTTTGTAAAAATTTTACGTTTGATTACAGTCGTCCAATGGCCACTGGAGATATAAAAAGCTATTTTAATGAGCAGGATGTCATTGTGATTTCGGATGTTGATACAAGATCTCTTGTCAGACATATCCGGGATAAAGGAGCAATGAATGCGCTGATTGCCTGTGAAGTAGACAAATCCCAGTCTGAACTGAAAGAAATTCTTTCTAAAGTTCCGTCTATGAATGGACTTGAACTTGCTACTCAAGTAAGTACCTCATATACTTATGAACTTGGAAGAGATGATGCTGAGTATAAGATTGCTGTAATGGATTACGGTACTAAAAAGAATATCCTGCGATGTTTGCTCGATCGTGGTTGCAAGGTGAAAGTATTTCCAGCTAGAACAAAACTTGAAGAAGTTCAGGATTGGGACCCAGACGGATTCTTCATTTCAAATGGTCCTGGTGACCCGGCGACTATGGAATATGCAATAACCTTTGTAAAAGGTGTTTTAGACTTAAAAAAACCACTTTTTGGTATTTGTCTCGGACATCAGCTGTTTGCTCTTTCTCTTAATATTCCAACATATAAGATGCACAATGGACATCGTGGGATAAATCACCCTGTACAAAATTTAGTAACTGGTAAATGTGAAATCACTTCTCAAAATCATGGATTTGGAGTTAGCCCGGAAGCAGTGAACGAAAACCTTGACATAATAGAAGTTACCCACATCAACCTTAATGATAATACTGTCGAAGGGATTCGACATAAAAAACTCCCTGCTTTTTCTGTACAATATCATCCAGAATCATCTCCAGGTCCTCATGATTCAAGATATTTATTTGATCATTTTATCGACCTGGTTAAAAAACAAAAATCATGAGTGAAATTATTGATATTATAGGTCGTCAAATACTTGATTCAAGGGGTAATCCAACAGTCGAAGTAGAAGTCGTAACCGAATCAGGAATAGTAGGAAGAGCCGCCGTCCCATCAGGTGCTTCGACAGGAAAATATGAAGCTGTTGAATTAAGGGACGGGAATAAATCTTATTATCTTGGAAAAAGTGTTGTCAAGGCAGTTGAAAATGTTAACTCTACATTGATGAATGAGTTGTTGGGCATGAGTGTCTTTGACCAACGTGGTATTGACAGGTTAATGATAGAACTTGACGGCACTCACAATAAAGCAAGTCTTGGGGCAAATGCCATTTTAGGGGTATCACTGGCTGTAGCTCATGCCGCTGCAGATGAGGCTGAATTACCCTTGTATAGATATATCGGAGGAGTTAACGCACATACGCTACCAGTCCCGATGATGAACATTTTGAATGGGGGATCTCATGCGGACAACAGCATTGATTTTCAGGAGTTTATGATTGTCCCGGTAGGTGCTGAGTCTTTTAGTGAAGGCTTGCGAATGGGAGTTGAAATCTTTCATCATCTTAAGGATGTGCTAAAATCAAAAGGTTTGTCAACTAATGTTGGGGATGAGGGTGGCTTTGCACCCAATATAGGGTCTAATAAAGAAGCAATAGAAATAGTACTTAAATCTATTGAAACAGCAGGTTATAAACCTGGCGAACAAGTAATGATCGCAATGGATGCAGCAGCTTCAGAGTTTTATGATGCTCAAAAAAAGAGATATGTGCTCCATAAATCTTCAGGTGAAGAAATGACTACAGCAGATATGATCACATACTGGAAGGGTTGGGTGGATAACTATCCAATATTTTCAATTGAAGACGGTTTAGATGAAGATGACTGGGAAGGATGGGTTAAATTAAATACTGCGATCGGAGAGAAAGTGCAATTAGTGGGGGATGATCTTTTTGTAACAAATACAGAACGATTACAAAGAGGGATAAACGAAGGTGCTGCCAATAGCATTCTGATTAAGGTGAACCAGATAGGAAGTCTTACAGAGACTATTGATGCTGTTAACTTGGCAACACGCAATTCATTTAGTAGTGTAATGAGTCACCGATCCGGAGAAACGGAAGACACAACGATAGCAGATCTATCCGTAGCCTTAAATACTGGTCAAATTAAGACAGGTTCCGCTTCAAGAAGTGATCGAATAGCAAAATATAACCAATTATTGAGAATTGAAGAGGAGTTAGGGGATAATGCAATATACCCAGGTAGACGAATATTAAGATAGGATGACTATCTTTACGTTACCAAAAAGTTTAATATGAAAGCGAAGAAAACCCTAAATAAGCCAAATTATATTAATCGATATACTTGTACAATATTACTTTTTACTATCTGGATTTCTTGCATTGATGGTAAGTATAGCTGGGTAAAACAGTATAAACTTACCAAGCAACTAGTTGAGATGGAACAAGAGAAGGAGGAGGTATTGTTCAGGCTGGCAGAGGCTAAAAAAGAGTACGAAGAACTAACAAATAATAAGGAAAAATACGCACGAGAGAAGTACTTCCTTAGTAAACCTGGTGAAGAGGTTTTTATTATTGAATAATTAGATAGAGCAGATACATGAGCGTTTTACTCAATGCAAAAAGCAGAGTTATAGTACAAGGATTTACTGGGAAGGAAGGTACCTTTCATTCCGGGCAAATGATTGAATACGGTACAAATATCATTGGAGGGGTGGTTCCAGGTAAAGGTGGAAAGACACATTTGGATAAACCTGTATTCAATACTGTCGCTGATTCGGTTCAAAAGGAAGGTGCCGATACTGCCATTATTTTTGTTCCACCAAAATTTGCAGCTGATGCAATTATGGAATCTGCTGATGCTGGAATTAAAGTTATAGTATGTATAACAGAGGGAATACCAGTACAAGACATGGTCAAGGTAAAGGCTTTTTTATCGGATAAAGATGTCCGTCTGATAGGCCCTAATTGCCCTGGAATAATAACACCGGGCGAAGCAAAACTTGGCATTATGCCCGGATTTATTCATCGTCAGGGTTCGATTGGTATAATTTCCAGATCAGGGACATTGACTTATGAGGCTGTTGATCAAGTTACCAAGACTGGAAAAGGACAGTCAACTTGTATTGGTATAGGCGGGGATCCGATAGTAGGTACGACAACCAAGGAAGCTGTAGAGTTACTTATGAATGATGATGAGACTGAAGGAATAATTATGATAGGTGAAATTGGCGGAGGTATGGAAGCTGAAGCTGCACGTTGGATAAAAGAGAATAAAACAAAACCAGTAGTTGGTTTTATCGCCGGTCAGACCGCTCCTAAAGGCAGGACAATGGGTCATGCGGGAGCGATTATAGGAGGCGCAGAAGATACGGCTGAAGCAAAGATGAAAATCTTAGATGAATGTGGCATTACAGTAGTGAAGTCACCAGCGAACATCGGTCGAACAATGATTGACGCCTTAGGATAGCATATAAATAATAACCTTACAGTTTGAGGTTTTCCTGGGCATAAAAAACAAAATATCTAATCTATTACTTGGGGCAGTACCTTATAAGTATTGCCTAATTTCATTAAAGTAGAAATGAAAAAGTACGAATTAATCATTTTTGACTGTGATGGGACATTAGTGGACAGCGAACCAATTACAAATGGTCTTGTGGCTGCTATGATTAATGAGCATGGGATTGAAATGACAAAGTCTGAAAGTCTTCGGCGATTTGCAGGTAAGACGATTATGGATATAACGGATTTTATTAAAAAAGTGCACCCAGACCTTGATGAAATTCAATTTGAAAAAGACTATAGATCCAGATGTTTTGAATTATTTCAAACTGAGTTATTGCCGATAACAGGTGCTAAAGAATTGTTAGATGAACTCTTCATACCATTTTGTATAGCTTCCAACGGGCCCAAAATAAAAATGGATGTGACGCTACCTGCCACCGGACTTGACCAATATTTCGGAGCGCACAACACATTTTCTGCCTACGATATCAATGCCTGGAAGCCTGCTCCCGATCTCTTTCTATATGCCGCGGATAAGATGAAGACGGATCCTAAAAGGACGCTCGTAATCGAAGATACCTGGTCTGGTGTTATGGGCGCAATTAACGGAGGCTTCGATGTATGGGCCTTAAATCCACACCTAGATAGTCGTATCTTATTAAACAGTGTTCCTAATTATACCCACCTTTCTGCTATTCAACACTCGCTACGATTACTCCTTTAGGGGAATATTGAGTGTTTTTATAATTACTACAATTCTTATTGGAAAATTGATCTTTGATTTACTCTGGTCTTTAGCTTAGTTTCGTATTTAGCAACACGGGTCTATGGAATTCGTTAAGATGGGGCTTTCAGCGATAATTTTTTTATTATGCGCAAGTGCAAATTTTGCACAGCACAATATTGACTTTTACAATCTTGAGAGACATGCTTACAACAGTCCGAAAAAAATTGAAAAAAGTGTTCCTTCTTTGTCGCGGTACTTGGTGAATAATGCAAAAAATGACTTTGAAAAAGTCTGGGTAATTTACTTTTGGATAAAGGAAAATATAAAGTATGACCTCAAAGCAATCGAAGAAAAAGATTATTCCTACAATTATGATGGAACAGAAATATTAAGAAGGGGAAAGGCGGTTTGTACTGGGTTTTCTAATTTGTTTAAAGAAGTTTGCACCGAGGCCGGAATTGAAGTTTGGGTAGTTGATGGGTATTCTAAACAGTCTTCACATTCCAATAAAAAACATGCGGCCCCAGACCATGCTTGGAATGTAGTTCTTATCGATGAAGCCTGGTATCTCTTAGATGTCACCTGGGGCAAGGGAACCTCAAAATCGGACGACCGTCACAACCGCTATTTTTTAGTTCCTCCTGAATACTTTATAAGAGATCACCTGCCTTCACTTAAAATGTGGCAACTGTTGCAGTGCCCTATTTCCATGGATCAATTTAAAGAGAGTAATGTAGATTTGGTTAGAGAAGAGTTGTCCGATTCATCTTGTTATAGTTTTCAGGATACTATAAAATCGTTCTTAAGTCTAAATGAAGCGCAACAAAGATTATACCGTGATCAAAGAACCTACATAAATAATAAGACTCAGAAAAATAAAATATTGTACGGTCATGCCATAATAGATTATGCAGGGATACTTTCAGATTCTCTTCAGGAAAACCTTGCACACTTTAGTAGTGGGGAAGTAATAGAGGAATATGATATAATAGTAAAACGATTGCAAAAAGCAGAAGAGATTGTAGACTTTTACCCCTGGCAAAAGGAACTATATGCTTCTTCACTGACCAACCTTGTTTTGTCTTTGTACCAACAAGAAATATCTGAGGAAGACTCTTCAGAGAGTACCTGGTCCACAATGAAGCAGCATTTGGAAAAAACATTGTTGCTAATATCACAGACAAGAGTGTCTTATTATACTGAACAGATAAGAGAACAGGCACTTGACTATTTGATTCTTATTGATGGGCAATTAGATAATTATTGAAGTATTGATGATAAAGTATTTTAAAAATTAGTGGATAAATCTTTTTTGTGATCATGCCTAAGAGTTGATCCTGAGTGATTCGCGAAGATTTTTCAGCTGTTTTACTTATCCATTATATTAGTGAAATATTATATTTGAGTTGTAAGCACAATCCGCTTGCATATCATCATAAACAAAATGAAAAAGCCACTCTTAATTATTGTCATTTCATTCTTTCTTTTCTCCTTAACCGGACAGCATTCAATTGCTCGACAATGGAATGAGGAAGTGTTAGAATCTATAAGAAGAGATTTTGCACGCCCCACTGTTCATGCGCGCAATTTATGGTATACGTCCTTGGCAATGTATGATATCTGGTCGGTTGTAGGAGAGAAAGGAGATCCCTACTTTTTAGGAGACACAATAGGTAATTATGTCTCGACTTTTGCGGGTTTGACTTTACCGGTGATTGATGAACAAAAAGAAGCATATATATCCGAAGCGATATCATATGCGTTGTATGATTTGATACGATACAGATTTCAATTTTCTCCAGGGTCAGCACAGATTTTTGAACATCTTGATGCCCTCATGGATCAGCATGGATACCTGACCAATAAATCTTCACTACCATTTCCGGAAGAAGAGTCGGCTGTAGCATTTGGCAGGTATGTTGCGTCAGAATTGATCGCTTTTGGGAGACAAGATGGAGCCAATGAACAATTTGATTATCATAATTTATATTACAGTCCAATTAACGATCCTTTGCTTGTAGTGGATACAGGTAATGTCTCTATTAATGACCCTAATCACTGGCAACCTCTTGGATTTGAATTGTTTATTGATCAGAGTGGTAATTCGATTATTGGAAATGTACCTGAATTTCTGGGCCCCGAATGGGGAGCAGTGACTCCATTTTCTTTGAAAAAAGAAGATCTAAGACTCTATACAAATCCTTCGACACCCAATTTTGAATACTATGTCTATCATGATCCTGGTGCACCTCCATATTTAAGTGAAGACGCTCTGGATCAGGGATCTGCTGATTTCATTTGGGGATTTGCCCTAGTAGCGATCTGGTCAGGTATGTTGGACCCTGCTGATGGTATAGTGTGGGACATCTCTCCGGGCTCAATTGGTAATATTGAGGAATTACCACGTGATTTTGAGGGCTATAAAGACTTTTTTGATTTATTTGAAGGAGGGGATGCAAGCAGAGGCCATGCAGTTAATCCGATAACTAATGAACCATACGAATCCCAGTTAGTCCCACGAGCTGATTATGCTCGAGTGCTTGCTGAATTTTGGGCTGATGGCCCTGATAGTGAAACACCTCCTGGTCATTGGTTTTCCATTCTCCATGCTGTCATGGATCATCCTTTGTTTCAGCGGTTGTGGGAGGGGCAAGGCGCAGAACTGACAGAAATGGAATATGACATAAAAGCTTTTTTTACTTTATCAGGGGCCATGCATGATGTAGCAATAACTGCATGGGGTATCAAAGGCTGGTATGATTATGTAAGACCGATAAGTGTGATACGCTATATGGCATCTAAAGGTCAAAGTACAGATACGCTAGCAGATAATTACAGCCCACACGGTCTTCCACTTGTGCCGGGTCATATAGAAGTCATATCTGAAGGTGATTCCTTAGCCTTAGAGAATCCGGATTTGCTTGGTAAGATTAAGATATATGGTTGGAGAGGTCCAGGGGCAATTGAAAACCCCGAAACAGACGTGGCGGGAGTAGGGTGGACGCTCGCTGAGCATTGGTGGCCTTATCAAAGACCTACTTTCGTATCTCCTCCATTTGCCGGATATATTTCCGGACATTCATGTTTCTCCAGAGCAGCGGCTGAAATTTTGACCATGATGACCG
>JAJCYJ010000683.1 GCA_029262975.1 Saprospiraceae bacterium | reverse complement strand
GTTGGTAATTCGGCTGTCACACCGCTTTTTAGTGCTGACTTTGAGGATACAGCTGGTGATAATAATTGGACATTTGGAGGCGATGCCATTAGAGGAGATTGGGAAATAGATGTACCATCTCCTTATAGTTCAGGTGGATATTTTATGGAGTTAGGGGCGATTGAAGGCAATCAAACTTTATTGACGGATCATATCAACGGAATGGATATTGATTCGGGCATGACTACTGCGACATCACCAATATTCACGATTCCAGATAGTTTTGCTGCTGTCTCGCTCGACCTATCCTATTATTTTGCACACGATGATCAATCAGAAAGCCAGGATTATCTGCTTTTAGAATTAAGAGATTCTTTAGATGACAGCACTTTGTCCACGATCATAAGTCATGTAGGAAGCAATACATACAGGGAGGCCGACTGGATCCATTTTGCCACTGATATCTCAGCTTTTGCTGGCAAACAAGTATATCTATATGTCGAGGCCGCTGAGGTCAATAATGAAAGCAGGGTTGAGGCTGCTCTTGATAATGTGACAGTCACAGGCCTGGAATCCAATGTATCAGGTGTTGTCTTCTTAGATGATAATTTTGATGGTGTCCTGGACATTTCAGAATCCGGGATTCAGAATATTATCGTCTCGGTTTATAATGAAACACAGTTGGTGTCGGTCGATACTACAGATATAAACGGGATGTATGTTTTGCCAGCACTACTGGGAAATTTCACCTATCGCATTGAGTTTAGTGCCATCCCGGAAGAATACCAGATTTCGTATGGCCCGGATTCGAGATCAGACGTCGTCTTTGTACATGGCGGAGATTGTAATATTAATTTAGGTCTGAGCCAAATACTGACTTATTGTGAAGAAGATCCTTACCTGGTAGTACCATGTTATGTTGATGGCAAGTATGATGGCCCTTATGCAAACGAACCTGTGCTAGTCAGACTTCCCGTGTCTGCGGATGGACATGATTTTAGTGGTACTTCTTATACTCTTGATTACCAGGTGGAAGGATTACTCGATCATCAAGATGTTGGTACTGTTTACGGTATGGCCTGGCAGGCAAAAAGTGGTACTTTTTTCAGCTCTGCATTTCATAAAAGATATTCAGGATTCGGACCTGATGGACCTGATGCTATTTACCAGATTGATTTTAATGGAAATGTGACAGGCATAATAAAGTTGGACTCTCTTCTGGGTACAACTAATAGTACAGGAGGTGATGTTCATGATTGGAGTATCGGTCCTAATAGTGAAGTCTATGATATTGGTGCAGGCGGGGTTAGTTTTGATGCTGTTGGTAAAAGAGGATTTGGAGATTTAGAATTATCAGAGGATTTCAATACCCTCTATACCATTAATCTATGGGATAGAAAACTCTATGCATTAGATGTCAGTTCAGGTATAGCTGATTCTGTGACATTGATTAATTCCTGGGCAACAAAAGATGAATTGGGTAATGGCGATCATCGTCCATTTGGACTCGCCTGGCATGAAGATATATTGTATGTCGGTTCCGTAGATCAGGATAGCCTTATTGCATATGTACATTCATTTGATCCGGCCAGTCCAGCTTTTCTATTAGAACTTACTATTCCCCTGGATTATAGTCGGCAATCATTTTATGGTCTTGCGACCGATACATTGATAACTCCTGCGGCCTGGAACATATGGGAGTCAAACCCCGATAATTTTGCGCCTTATTCTTCCTTTGACGAAATAGGGTTTCCTCAAGCGATGCTTTCTGATATTGAGTTTGCCGATAACGGCGCAATGATTATTGGATTCAGAGACAGATTTGGGGATCAAGCTGGTGCGCATAAATATTTTGATACATCTGCTGTCGCCTATACATCTGCTATTGCTAGCGGAGATATACTTAAGGCATGTAATATTTCAGGTTCTTTTGTCTTGGAGACTGGTCTTTCAGGACCTTGTAGTGGGGCAGGAGGGCTTGCAAATTCCGGTCCCGGAGGATTCGAATTTTATCATTGGGACATCTATCAATTGCCTACTAATTCAACCTGGGATCCCAATACAAGTACAGGTGCATTTCACTGGGAGACCACTCAGGGTGGATTGTTGCAAATGGATGGTTTGCCTTATGTCATAACTACTACTTCTGACCCTTACAGTGATTTTTCAGGAGGAATTTTAAAATTGGATAACAGTGATGGTGGCAGATACGGGGTGGGTACAGGATCTTCTCACGTCGATTCCTTAGAAGGGGCATATACCATCTTTGACTTACATGATTATAATACGGGTCTTCCCAATAATTCAAATTATTTAGGTAAGGCAAACGGTCTTGGTGATTTGGAAGCAGCATGTATGATACCCACGGCGCTAGGTAACTTTGTTTGGTACGACTCTGATAAAGATGGCATCCAGGATCCGGGAGAACTGCCGCTGGTAAATGTGGCTGTGGAACTTTATCAGGATAATGTATTAATCGGCCGTGACACGACAGCTAGTGACGGATTCTATTATTTCGGAGGGGTTAATAAAGACAATTTATTTGATACTGCATTTTTAAAACCTTTGACGAGTACGGAGATTCATATACCGATCGAGAGTGCTAAAATAAATGATGGAACTGTTACAGATGTGGTGATGGTTACAGCTCTAAATGCTCAGGCTGATACCTTGGATCATATCGATTCGGATGCTATGATGCTGGATTCAATCGCTCCTGCAATCATTTCATTTCAGTCGGGCTTCCTTGGAACTAATGATTTCTCCTTTGACTTTGGTTTTGTTGGTTGTTCTTCTGATATGGATTCTGTTCTTTATGCCGGGTGTACAGGTGATGGATATAGCGTAGATGTTGGTATGTCGACTTATAATGAAGGATCTCCAATGGGTTATGATACCTTGACGAACCGCTTTGGTTGTGATAGTATCATTTACACTAATTTAACTTTCTTTCCGACCTATTCGGATACGATCAACTATGTCGGTTGCCAGGGTGACGGCTATGGTATCATGGAAGGAGACAGTACCTTCAATGAAGCGAATCCAACGGGCTCGGTTGTTTATTCAAGTAAAAATGGTTGTGACAGTATTATCGTCGTCAACTTACAGTATAATCCAGCTGTAATAGTGAATGCTGGAATGCTAGCTAGCCCTGCTTGTTCAAACGTTCCGATCCTCCTTTTAGATTTGGGCGCTTCCATAACTGGTGGCATTAACACAGGTAAATGGACTACTAATGGAGGTGGAACATTTGACAATAATGGTGATTTTGGTGGCACTAGCCCTGCTACTATATATACCCCGTCTGAATCTGATATAGACAATGGACAAGTAATTCTAACACTTACTTCAGATGACCCACCCGGGCCTTGCGAACCAGAAGCAGATCCGGCTCTTATTATAATTAACGACCTGCGCTGTAGCGAGTTTCCATTTACAGGTAATTAATTATCAATTTATAAAGCTTCCTTCTAACAGAGAGCTGCAAGCAAGAGCAAATCCTCCGACTTGCGGCCACCTCCTTAAAAGGAGGACATTTCCAATTTTGCAAGACTATAGGAACTTAGGAAGCTAAGCACTTAAGCACATAACTTTTCGCTATATCTTTCGATGGAACAACCAACCATCAACAAACAACGAACAACTTTATATAATTATCAATTATCAATTATCAATTATCAATTATTAATTATCAATATAGTCATTGTACAAGAGCTTGCGCCTTCACTCCTTTCGAGCACTGTCGAGCTCGACCCTACGGGATCAGTCGTTCATCCGACCTGCGGCCACCTCCTTAAAAGGAGGACATTTCCAATTTTGCAAGACTATAGGAACTTAGGAACCTAAGCACTTAAGCGCATAACTTTTCGATACTCCTTTCGAACGAACAAACAACCATCAAAAAACAACAAACAACGAACAACTTTCTATAATTATCAATTATCAATTATCCTCAACAAATATTGAAGCACGCCATGGTCTCACTTTTTAAAGGGGGTGTCGAAGGCGGGGGATTCCTTAGGATTTATTTTTTAGCTGATTTGATCTGGAATAGCTAGAAAAAAACAATCTAAGCAATACCAATAAAGGAAAACCCTTATATATAGCATTTTTTCATATATTTGAAATCTGTTATTCCCTTCCTGGAAAGACACCCTAAATAAGTTAGATGGATTTGCGCGTCACTACATGCTGGTTGCATGAAGTCACAATATTGGAAGGCAATAATGTGACGTGGCACTTCAATGTTTCTAATGTTTTAGCATGCGTGCATACTTTTATATTGATTTTTTGTTCGGTGCTGGGCGCGAGGAGCCAAAATGAAATCGTTCATGAAAGCCGATTTGAACATAATCAGTTCTATCAGACAGTTCGAAGTCCTGAGAGACACTCTCCTGTATATTTAAATGAATTGAACAGGTTAGGTGTGCAAGAAATGCCTTTAATTCTGAACTTCGATAGCTTTGTAGAACCGGATAGTATTGGGAATGGAGAGCCATATATTAATTATGATTCCTTGTGTGTAGATACTGACCCACCCCCTAATTGCAACTCAAATGACTTTACTTTTATAAATTCTTTTCTTGCATCAGATTCCACAGGGACTCTATTGACTAAATGTACTGCCGGCGTGCCAACGGATGCTTATCTATGTTTGACTTTTGATAAAACGAACGGCTCTACGCGAAGGGGTTTTTATATTTCTACTACTATTACGGACAGCGACTCTTCATTATATTTTGTTAATCATTGCTTTGATGAATCATTCACGGGTGTTATGGAATTTACTTTATGTATTCCGGATGTTGTGGTGACTTTTACATGTGGAGACGACCTCAAACTTTTAGATACATATTTCGGATGGGGATCCTCTTCAACTAACTCAAATATATGCAATAAAACATCTGGATGTGCGTCTCCTAAATGTGATTTGATAATCGGAAATTCTGTCTTAGTTTCGCCAGTTGTGGCTGATTTTAATTTTGATATTACATGTCAACTCCAGGATTCGATACAAACGGTGAATCTTACGGACCTGACGACAGGAGGTTCAGGCGTTTACAATTATAATTGGAGTTTTGATGATGGGGATAGTAGCTTATTAATGAATCCTGCACATACTTATCTCGATACTGGAAATTATAATATTCGACTGATTGTAACAGATTCTATTGGAATTGCGGACACAATTGTAAAATCGATTATGATTGATTCTTGCATTATTCTCGCGAGTAGCATTCTTGGAGACAGTCTTATCTGCTCAGGTGATAGTTTGATACTTATGGAGTCTTCCGGTACGGCTTCTTCGTGGCAATGGTCAGGGCCAAACTCATTTGCAGATAGCACCGCTCAAATAATTATCTTCCCAGCCGATACTTCACATGCTGGAAAATATAAAGTGATCGTTTCTAACAGTTTCGGTCACCTGGATTCATGTGAAGTAGACATCGTGGTATTAGCCGCTATAAGAGATACGAATGCATATATTGGTTGTCAGGGTGACGGATATAGTGTTATGGTAGGAGCAGTGACTTATAATGAATTTAATTCTGCTGGTATTGATACATTTTTGGCTTCTAATGGATGTGATAGTATTGTTTACACCAGTTTAACTTACTACCCGACCTATTCGGATACAACT
>JAJCYJ010000682.1 GCA_029262975.1 Saprospiraceae bacterium | reverse complement strand
GGATTGGATTTTATTATTAGTCCAATTGGAGGAGGTGGAGTCGGTGCGGGGGCTTGTCTTGCAGGGCACTATCTTTCACCCAATACTGCTATTGTAGGTGCAGAACCTGCTAATGCAGATGACGCATACAGATCTCTGGTTGCTGGCAAGATAATACCTTCTGTGAATCCGATGACGATAGCCGACGGACTTAGGACACAACTGGGCGACAAGAATTTTCCGATAATTCAATCTATAATCGACGAAATTATAAGAGTAGAAGAAGAAATGATAATTAGAGCAATGCGACTTGTCTGGGAGCGTATGAAAATAATTATTGAACCTTCAAGTGCCACAACTTTGGCAGCAGTGCTAACGAAACCGGATAAATTTAAAAATAAGAAGGTCGGCTTAATTATTACTGGTGGGAATGTCAGTCTTGAGCATCTGCCCTTCTAGAACAATTTATGTTGACAGAGTTTTTTCCAACTTGAAAAATAGTTCCGTTCCAATTCTCGGTTTAATTGAATTATAAGAATCCTCCATGATTAGAATGTTAAATTGAGTGCGGAATAGGGACAGATATTTTTCTTTGTTTCCACCAAAAGGGGGCCCATTTGTTGAAAAAGGAAACTTGAACAAAAGGCCTATGAGCTTTCCATTATCCTTGAGTAAATTGAAAATTTTTAATACATACATCTCGCGAAGAGAAGGATGAAGCGAACAAAAAAAGGTTTGTTCGATTATCAAATCAAATTGCATCTCTAAATCAAAAAAATCGATATGAAGTATGTGGTCTTCAGGAAAATCAGGAATGCGCTTTTTGAATGCTATCAGAGGGGCCTCGGCAATATCAACGATATACACATTCGTAAAGTGGTTCTTGTGTAAGTATTCAGCTTCATATGAATTTCCAGCACCGGGAATCAAGATTTTTTGACTCTTGTTATTTAACTGATCAAAGTATTCTTTTAAAGGTGTGGATATATATCCGATATCCCACGGAGTCGTGCCAGTCTTCCACTTTTCTGACCAAAAGGGTTCACTATGCAGCTCATTTACCACCGGGAATACTTGGTCTTACTTCTATTTTACTCGGCAGCGTGCGTGGAGGCATATTAAGTAGATCTACAACTATTCGGCCTATATCCTCTGGTTGAATTTTCCAACTATCTTCCGCTGACGGAATGTGGTTATTAAAATATGTAGCCACTGAACCAGGCATAATTGTCGAGACTTTAATGCCATGTTTTCTAAGATCAAGCATAACAGCTTGGGTAAATCCTACTAAACCAAATTTGCTGGCGTTATAAGCCGCTCCGTTGGCAAAAAAATTGGTTCCAGCGAGACTGGCAATGGTGATAAAATAACCACGACTTTTCTTGAGCTCCTCGAGACTTGATTTTATTGTATAAAAGGGTCCTGTAACATTGATATCTATTACTTCATTCCACTGCTGTGGTGTCAGATCTTCAATAGATGCAAAATGCCCTACACCTGCATTTGCGATAGCAACATCAAGTCTTCCCCATTTTTGAACTGCAGCCTTAACGGCCATTCTTTGATCTTCCAACTTGCGCACATCAGCTGCGATGCCTATGGCACAATCATTATTTATCGTATTGAGTCTTTCTGCGATATGCGTTGTTGTGTCCTGCGATCTCCCGGAAATTATAACTTTCCCCCCTTCTTTTACGATACATTCAGCGATGCCAAGTCCAATTCCTTTGGTGCCACCGGTGATTAAGACAACTTTATCTTTAACACTCATAATATCAATTTTGTTATTCCGGGAATCCTCCCTGCAGCCAGCAAGTTATTATTTCTAATTGGATTGCACTCAAAGAATCCTGTTGAGACTGAGGATATACTGATTTGTCTGGTGGCATGCCAAGTGAAGGATTATTCTTTCTCGTTAGCACACGTGAACCGAGCGATCCGCTTTGCAAATCCTGCAGAAGACCTTGGTAGGATTTATAATTGCCAGGCCCGATTCCTCCAGCACCATCATGACAACCACTATATGCACAAGTCTGATCGATAATGTTTTTCACATTTGTTTCATAAGTCGCTTCCATAAGATCACATCCTTCGGCTGGTTCAACAACGTCTGAGGCACAACTGACCATTAAGGATATAAAACACAGAATTATAGTACTCTTAATTAATCTCATATTATTTTGAATAGACTGAAATACAACGGAAAATGTTGGATAATAATATGAACTGATTTATTATTTCAATAAGAGCGTGGCGCTCATGTCCTCTGGAGAATCGATATCTGTAAAAAATGCAGTATCGCAAGATTTATATATACTCATTTTTTCTCGATGCTTTTGAATTACCGATCTGCATCCGTATTGCTCTTTACACGACAACAATTCAGGGATCATACAACGATCTAAAAGGACAGGGTGCCCCGGCTGCACACCACACACGGGTCGCGTGATATCAACATGACCCGGTCTGTGATTTTGTATAAAATGCCCAATCATCTGATTATAGTGGTGCGCGCGAAGTAATGGCATATCAGAGAGACATATCATGATGGCATCACATGAAGTATTAATGTGGCGGATTCCGGTCTGAATCGAAGAAGTCTGCCCTTTTTCAAATTCGTCATTCAGGACTATTTTTATCTTATTTAGATGCGGACCAATTTCCTTTCTTATCAAATGTTGTTGATGACCTAATACAACTATGATTTCTGTTATATTACTGGACACGAGTTCTTTAATCATATGTGCAATCATAGATAGGTCCCCAATCTTTAATAAAAGCTTATTGTTTTCACCCATTCTTACAGATTGTCCGGCCGCGCATAAAATAGCAGAAATAGATAATTCAGTCATGCGCCCGAAGTTATCTATTATGAATGAATTTGACCGTAGTCTTTTAAATGGGGATTGAGTCTCAACAAAATGTGAGCTTTGGCGACATATTTATGAGGGTATTTCTGTAAGAACCTATAGACTAAGGATAAAGGCTGCGCCCAAACTCATAGAAATACGATAAAATCATAGATGCGGCACGAACATATTCACCAATTATTTATTGTTACTAAGGGTTACATCCCTCAGATTACAAGAGATAAGAGTGGGGATCCTATAAAATATACATTAGAGACTTATGCTATCTTTGAGCACTTCTTATGAGGGATAAAAAAAAGAAAAAGTTTGATTTTAGTTTACTTGCCAGAATTATCAATCTGGCAACTCCTTATAAGATGTTATTTTCATTAACGATCGTCCTGGCCATACTCCTGGCGCCGGTATCAATGCTACGCCCGTTTCTCATTTCAGTAATGGTTGACGACTATATTTTAATCAACGATCTTCCTGGCCTTTACAAGATGTCAATTGTCTTTTTGATTGTTGTTATTGGGACAGTTGTGCTGAGATATTTAATGATTTACTATTCCTCATTACTGGGTCAGTCCGTTATACGCGATCTAAGGAAAAATGTCTTTAATCATATAACTTCTCTAAGGCTTAGATATTTTGATCAGACTCCTATCGGCAGGGTAACCACAAGAACGATCAATGACGTAGAGACAATTAATACTGTTTTTACCCAGGGGCTGATCACCATGTCAGCAGATTTGTTAGGAATTTTTGCGGTGGTCGGTATCATGTTCTTTACCAGTTGGAGGTTGACCTTATTAGTCCTTGCTGTATTTCCATTGCTTATCATTTCAGCCTATATATTTAAAGAGAAAGTTAAGGTTGCATTCGAAAAGGTGCGCAAAGAATTATCCAATATGAATGCCTTTCTCCAGGAGCGGATAACGGGAATGCATATTATTCAAATATTCAATGCCGAAGACCAGGAGATGGCCAAGTTTAAAAAAATTAATCGTGGTTATACTCAGGCTAACCTGGATGCTATTACCTACTATGCCATCTTCTTTCCTGTCGTAGAAATTATCAACTATTTCACACTGGCCATACTGGTCTATCTGGGTGCAACTTATGTCATCCAGGATCAAGTAAGTCTTGGGGCTTTACTTGCTTTTCCCTGGTATATAAATCTATTGTATCGCCCTGTTCGAATGATCGCAGATAAATTTAATACGCTGCAAATGGGAATGGTTGCAGCGGATCGGGTTTTTGTTGAATTAGACAGAAGGGAGGTCATCTCAAATAATGGATATCAGAAGATTGAAAACTTTGAAGGCCGGATTGAATTTAAAGATGTTGACTTCTCGTATGACGATAAAAACCGGATACTCAATAATATCAGCTTCGTATTGGAAGCTCGTAAAACTTTAGCTATTGTCGGTAGTACTGGATCTGGTAAAACGACCATTATTAACGTATTAGCAAGATTTTATGAAATAGAAGGGGGCTCAATTTCTATCGATTATAAGGACATAAAAACACTCGACCTGAACGACCTGAGAAAGCATATGGCAGTGGTATTGCAAGATGTATTTCTATTTCAGGGTACAGTAATGGAGAATATTACGCTAAAGGACCCATCCATCCCTACCAAGGTGGTGTTCGATGCGGCCAAGACTATCGGAGCGGATCGATTTATCGAAGCGCTACCCAATGGCTATGATTATGAAATCATGGAAAGAGGGTCCAATTTGTCCATGGGGCAAAGACAATTGATCTCTTTTGTTAGAGCACTTGTGGTTAATCCAGATATTTTAATTCTTGATGAAGCTACATCTTCGATAGATACCGAGACAGAGGAAGTGATACAGTATGCGATCGAAAAATTGATTGAACGGCGAAGCTCCATTATTATCGCCCACAGACTTTCTACGATTAGAAATGCAGATTATATCATGGTGATGGATAAAGGGAGGGTAATTGAATTTGGAAATCATCAATCACTAATGCAAAATGAGCAAGGTAAATATCGTGAAATGTACGATATGCAGTTTGCGGAAGAAGAGGCACTGACATAACCGGAGGTGTTGATCCAAATTTTGCTAAGATTAATCTAATTTGAAATATTTCCTAAGCTAGATCATCGTATTTTAGAGTTATAAAAAATGACAATTATGTCTGCCCACAAAACATATCGGTTTAATAAAGTCAATCCATTTATTTTTTTAATAGGCCTTGTATTAATCATGTTTGCCCTTCTCTGGGTGGCAAAAGGTATCTTTCAGATATTGTCTCTTGCGGCCCCTGTGCTATTTATTGCGGCATTGCTGATCGATTATAAAGTCGTAGCGAGATATGGGAAATGGTTGATGACGACATTTAAGCATAATCCTATATTTGGAATCCTTGCAGGTGTGCTTTCTTTTATTGGATTTCCTGTAGTCGCTTTAATTCTGTTAATAAGAGCTCTTTCGTCAAGAGGATTGACCAATACTGCAAACTTAAAAAAAGGAGAATATATCGAGTATGAAGAGGTGAATGAGGATTTTCTTGATATTTCTGAGATCACAGAGCATAACAAAAAGATGGATAATGATTATAATGACGTCCTGAAATAGACAAATTTGTAATTGTTATACTTTTTATTGTTTTGTACACTGGCTTCACTTTTCTATCTCATCATAACAATTGGGGCAACATTTGTCTGGCTGAGTGCAAAAGAATCATCTTCCACCCGATTAATTGCTCCAGGAATAAGTGTCGTTGTTATAGCCCGCGATGAGGCGGACAACATTGAAAAATGCCTGAGACATATTGCCCAAAATGACTACCCAATCGGGCGATATGAAATTATCCTGGTCGATGATCATTCATCAGATCAAACAGTCAAAATTGCACGTTCACTAGAAATTAAAAACCTTCATATTATAGAGTTAGCCGATCTGGACAACCCACCTATTAATGATTTCTTTAAAAAAGCCGGGCAGCGCCATGGCGTAAATTCGGCGAAATATGAATGGATTCTACAGACAGATGCAGATTGTTTTTGTTCTCCATTATGGCTGCAGGCTATGGCTCAGAATTGTGAAAGAAAAGACCTTATCACCGGTCCCATATTTATAGATGGCACCGCAGGAACTCTGTCACGTTGGCAGACATATGAGAATATAGGTATTATGGCGTCGACATTTGCCGGAATTAAACTACGCACCTGGTATAGTGCCAATGCCGGAAATATGATGTTTAAAAAGGATTTGTACCTCCAATATGCAAATGAAATAGTTCACCAATCGGCTTCAGGTGATGATATTTTTTTGATCAATTGGGCAAGGGGCTGGAATAAAGAAATCGGTTTTGCTAAGTCTCCTTCGGCGATTGTTACAACTGGTGCAGAAAATACGGTCAGGGGGTTCTACCAACAAAGACTTAGATGGGCTACCAAGACTAAGGGATATTCTTATTCAGGACTGAAATGGCTGATGTCCGGATTGTTTATATTTCATATTATTGTCATAATCACTGGTCTCTCAGCGCTGTTTATTTCAGATGCGTATCTCATATCTTTTGTGATTTTATGGCTGGCTAAATGGATTGGAGATACCTGTTTGCTTCGACTTGTTGCTCCATTTTATGGTATTAAATATCCAATACTTTTATCGCCAGTATTTTCGATTCTCCATCTTAGCTATGTCGTATTTTTTGGATTTTGCGGGATATTAATGCGTAATTATACTTGGAAAGGGAGACGGGTTCATTAGTTATCGAGTACGTTCATCAATTAAACCGATGTCCTGAAGAATTTTCATTTGAGGTGCATAGGTCAGGCCAATATTTTCTCTGGTAAAAACTTCCTTAGTATTACCATAAGCAATCAATCTTTGATTCAATAAAATGACTTTATCAAAATAGTCATCAGCTGTCCCAAGGTCATGATGAACAACCATTATAGTTTTGCCTTGGTCGGCGAGTTCTTTCATTAATTCAACAATTTTGTGTTCAGTAGTCATATCCACACCCACAAAAGGTTCATCCATTAAAAAGATTTCGGCTTCCTGACAGACTGATCTTGCAAGAAAGACTCTTTGTTGCTGACCACCCGAAAGTGCTCCGATTTGACGTCCTGCAAGATCCATGATCCCGAGTTGTACCATCGCTTCATTTGTAATGTTCTGATCCTTTTTATTCAAGCGTTCCAGAAGCTTTTTATGTGGATAGCGCCCCATCATAACCACATCTTTCACAGTGGCTGGAAAATCCCAGTCTACATCATCCTTTTGAGGTACATAAGCGATTAATTTGCGCATGGTGGATATATCTGTTTTTCCCTTAACAGAAATTATCCCGGAATTTGGCTCTATGATGCCAAGAATAGATTTAAACAATGTCGACTTTCCGGCACCATTTGGACCTATTAAACCATAGGTATAACCACTTTCAATCTGAAGATATATGTTGGACAATACTCTCTTGCGATCATAGGAGACAGATAATCCTTTGATGTCTATCGTCGGTTGGGTCATATCACTTATTAAACAGGTAAATAACAACTCCAAGGCCAACGAACAAGATGAGACCAAGTGTTGTAATAAATGTATAGTTAATTTCATTGGTGTCTTCTCCGGCACCAGGGGTATTAGTTTGTGTCAATGCAGCCACTATTGTCTTTGTATTGTAGCGCAACATGTCAATATAAGTTGATGCAGGACTTTCTTTATCGCCAAGAGAATCGGCATATAATTTTCCACCAATGGCTATTTTATTGTCTTGAGCAAGTTGGCGCATCATTTTGGGATTAATTGTACTTTCAATAAAGATGGCCGGCACCTTCTGTTCTTTAATCACCCTGTTCACTCTTGTTATGTCAGAGGTCTGGGCTTCAGCTTCAGTTGAAATGCCCATGATAGCTTCTAGTTGAATCTGATATCTTCGGCCATAATATTGAAAAGCATCATGAGATGTAATTAATATTCTTTGTCCTGATGGTATGGTTAAAATGGCCTCTTTTATTTCTTGATCGAGATCAAGCAAAAGAGATTTGTATTTTTCGAAGTTTGAAGCATACTTTTCTGAGTTGGCAGGATCAAGACTACTTATAGCTTCTTTAATATTCTTTGAATAAATGACGACATTTGAGACATCCATCCACGCATGTGGATCAGCGGAATTTTTGTAAGTCTGGCTTGTTAGAATATCTATGCCTTGAGTGACGGTGACAATCTTCGCATTAGTTCCTGAATTCTCAATCAACTCATTTATCCATCCTTCGAAAGTTAGCCCATTTATAAGAATGAGGTCTGCTGAAGCGACCAATTGTGCGTTAGAGGGCGTGGGTTCATGAAGATGTGGATCGCCGCCGATAGGGACAATCATTTTGATATCATGCTGATCGCCGACTATGTTTCTCGCCATATCCGCGATCATTGATGCAGTAGCGACAATACTTAGTCTCTCCTGACTATTGAGGTGAAAAGATTGGACGAGTAATAGAATGAGCATCAAAATTTTATTCATAATCAAACTATAAAGGGCGAACCAATAAATTCTTTGAAACCATCTCAGTTAGTAACGTTTCTTCATGGTCATCTACAATGACATGCACAGAGCGATCGAATTTGGAGCGATCTTTAATAAAAATCAAAGACCCCAGGGATATGTTGCAGTGATTAAGGTGAGCGAGAAATGAAGTCTCATGATTTTGAACGCCCACCAGGATCCCTTTAGCTCCTTTTTTTAATTGTGCCACTAATATTTGTTCACGAAGAGTAAATTTTCCTTCGGCGTTGGGTATTGGGTCGCCGTGAGGATCATATTTCGGATACCCTAAAAATTTGTCTAATCTGGCAATTAATTCATCAGACTTGATATGTTCTAATTCTTCAGCTATTTCATGGACTTCTTCCCATGAGAATCCAAGTTTCTGGACAAGAAAGGTCTCCCACAGTCGATGTTTGCGAATTACAGAAGTTGCTGTTTTGCTTCCTTCAGGGCTCAGTTTAGCACCCTTATATTTTTCATATATGATTAAATCCTTCTGAGCTAACTTCTTCATCATATCTGTCACGGAAGCTGCAGAAGTATTCATGTAACTCGCTATAGTGTTCGTATTGACAGCCTTTTTTGTTCGTTCATTGGCTTTATAGATAGCCTTGAGATAGTTTTCTTCGGTATGTGTGAGCGTAGATGTCATAATACAAATATATAATATTTAGATTAATCTAAAAATATATTTACACTACCAGAAATATTGATGATTCTAAGAGAGATTTGCTAGGGATAAACGCTAAAAGCAATTTCGCTATGGCTCTAAAATCGGTTTGATATTTCTCATAGCCCGATGAGTCTTTGCAATAGCAAATAAGCCTTACATTTGCACGCTTAATTTTACATTCATATTTTATTAATACGAAAATTTTAAATATTTAAGTTGATGACTCAGAACATTACATATCTCATTCCATTACTTGGGGTTGTTGCGCTACTGTATACCTTTTGGAAATCTTCATGGGTTTCAAAACAAGAGGTCGGGACGGAAAAAATGGCGACAATAGCAAAAAATATTTCAGATGGGGCCATGGCTTTTCTCCGTGCAGAGTATAAAGTGCTTTCCATATTTGTCCTCGTCGTTGCAGCCTTAATGGCATGGAGTGGTACAAATGAAGGATCTTCTCCTTTAGTAGCGGTATCATTCATCTTAGGTGCTATTTGTTCTGCTTTAGCAGGATTTATCGGCATGAAGGTGGCTACAAAAGCAAACGTGAGAACGACAAATGCAGCAAGAACAAGTCTTGGAAGAGCATTAGAAGTGGCATTCAGCGGTGGTGCTGTAATGGGACTCGGTGTTGTTGGTCTTGGTGTGCTTGGGCTAGGAAGTCTTTTCCTCGTCTATAGTAATATAGATGGTTGGGATATAAATAAAGTAATAACAGTTATAACCGGCTTTTCTTTTGGAGCCTCTTCTATAGCACTATTTGCAAGAGTGGGTGGTGGAATTTATACTAAGGCGGCTGACGTTGGTGCTGATTTAGTCGGAAAAGTGGAAGCTGGCATTCCTGAAGATCACCCGTTGAATCCTGCCACTATAGCAGATAATGTAGGTGACAACGTTGGAGACGTTGCTGGCATGGGTGCCGATCTTTTCGAATCTTACGTGGGTTCGATAATTGGTACAATGGTCCTCGGTGCTGCATTTTTAACTATCCCGGGCTGGACGGATGAATTTAGTGGTCTTTCGGCCATTTTATTGCCTTTAGTTCTTGCGAGCACAGGTATTATCACCTCTATTATAGGAACCTTCTTTGTAAAGGTAAAAGAGGGAGGCGATCCACAGAAAGCGCTGAATCTTGGAGAATTTGTTGCAGCCGGAATAATGTTGGTAATGACTTTCATTATTGTAAAATGGATGTTACCCGCCTCATGGACATTTGGTGGTATCACTTATAATTCAACTGGAGTTTTCTGGGCTGTACTTTTTGGATTGGTTGCAGGCGTTTTGATAGGCATCGTGACCGAGTTTTATACAGGTACAGGTACAAAGCCAGTAAAATCAATAGTTGATCAATCATTAACAGGCGCGGCTACGAATATCATTGCTGGACTTGGTGTTGGAATGCAGTCTACTGCTATTCCTATTTTAATTCTTGCAGTTGCTATTATTGGAGCTCATCATTTTGCAGGACTATACGGCATCGCAATTGCGGCTGTAGGAATGTTATCTAATACAGGTATTCAACTCGCTGTTGATGCTTATGGACCGATTGCAGACAATGCTGGTGGAATAGCTGAAATGGCGGATCTTCCAAAGGAGGTTCGACAGAAAACTGATAGACTGGATGCAGTGGGTAATACTACGGCAGCTATTGGAAAAGGATTTGCTATTGGATCAGCGGCGTTAACGACACTTGCGTTATTTGCGGCATTCATAACTGCCTATAATTTGGCGCATCCTGAAGATACTCTTTCAGGTATTAATGTTATGAATCCTAAAGTAATGGCTTCTTTATTAGTGGGCGGTATGTTGCCCTTCTTATTCTCTTCGCTTTCGATGAATGCGGTGGGCAGAGCAGCTATGGACATGATCCAGGAAGTCAGAAGACAATTCAAGACAATTCCGGAACTTACTAAGGCACTTGAAGTAATGAAGAGAAATGACGGAATAGATATGGAAAAGTGGTCAGATGCAGATAAGAAGACATTTGCAGCTGCAGATGGCAAAGCTGAATATGATAAATGTGTTGATATTTCTACAAAAGCATCCATCAGGGAAATGGTCCTTCCCGGTCTTCTTGCTATCATCTCACCGGTCATCGTAGGATTTCTAGGTGGTGCTGAAATGCTCGGAGGTCTACTTGCTGGAGTAACAGTTTGTGGCGTCTTAATGGCGATATTTCAGTCTAACGCAGGAGGAGCATGGGATAATGCAAAGAAGATGTTCGAGGAAGGAGTAGAGATCAAGGGCAAGATGTATTATAAAGGATCGGACGCCCATAAGGCAACTGTGGTAGGAGATACTGTAGGGGATCCTTTTAAAGATACTTCAGGTCCATCGCTTAATATACTACTCAAATTGATGTCTGTGGTAGCGCTCGTAATAGCACCATATCTTTAATAGGATTCACGCTAAATATATATGAAGACTCATTAGAGATTATTCATAGAAGTTATATTAAAGTTAATTAAAAGTGCCCGTCAGATCTCTGATGGGCATTTTGGCATTAAAGATGTATATTCAATACTATATTGAAGTCAAAGAATAAATATTCCCCTATGATTAAAATCTTGATCCTCACTGGTATTGGTGGTTTAAGCTTCCTGTTCGGCTCTATTTTCGGAGAGACAAAAGAACCGATTAAAGAAAAAGTTATTCAGGAGGCTGTGATCGGAATTCTGAATCAATATCACTACGAACCAGAAGATATTAATGATGAGTTTTCTGCCGAAGCTTTTGACTTCTTCCTGGAATATATTGACAGCAGAAAAAGATTTTTTACCCAGGAAGACTTGGCTACGCTAGAAGCTTTCAAATTTTTAATCGATGACGAGGTACGTTCCGGCTCTTTTGAGTTTTTTGATTTGGCAGTTGACTTACTCCAGCATCGCATAGATCAGGTAGATGAATTTTACACGAGCAACTTGACGGAGGCATTTGATTTTACAATTGACGAGACATTCGAATTTGATCCCGAAAAAAGTGAGTGGGCTAAAAATGAAGCAGAATTAGAATATAAATGGCGTCAACAACTTAAATATGACGTGCTGGCAGCATTGTCTTCCAGTCTTACAAAACAAGAGAAGGCAAGGGCAGATAAATTGAACAA
>JAJCYJ010000681.1 GCA_029262975.1 Saprospiraceae bacterium | reverse complement strand
TCACATTGATTAGCAATGCTTAATGCTGTAATTATCGTCGAATAAGATATAGACCTGGACTGCTCCATATATCTGTTCTTCAAATCTTTACTCATTTGTAACATCTTCTGGGTGGGTTCCTGTTTAGAGTAAAGCAGGCTTCTAAGATGCTGTGAAAGACCATTTATAAAAGTATCCCCCTCAAAACCATTCTTTAAGACTTTATCTACTAATAAAAGTAATCCTGAAGCGTCTTCTTCCAGGATGCAGTTCACCGCCTGGAAAAAATAATCAAAATCAAGAATATTCAAATTGTCGATAACACCCTGGAGCGTAATTTTATTTGCACTAGCGCTGGCGATACGATCAAAAATTGAAAGCGCATCTCTCATAGCACCGTCAGCTTTTTCTGCAATCACATAAAGAGCATCGTGTTCGGCTTCGATATCTTCCTTTTTTGCTATTACTTCAAGCTGACCAATAATATCAGGAATTTGAATTCTCCTGAAATCATAAAGTTGACACCTGCTTAATATGGTAGGCAAAATTTTGTGTCGTTCGGTTGTTGCCAAAATAAAAATAGCGTACGGAGGCGGCTCCTCAAGAGTCTTAAGGAAGGCATTAAAAGCTGCCTGTGACAACATATGCACTTCATCGATAATGAAGACTTTGTATTTACCCTGTTGTGGTTGGATTCTGACCTGATCAATCAGCGTTCTTATATTTTCGACAGAATTATTAGATGCTGCGTCAAGTTCAACTATGTTCAAGGAGATATCAATGTCACTTTCAGCATAACTGCCATCCTCTAGAGCGAGTTTAGGGTCTGGCATATTAATCGCTTTGGCAAGCAACCGCGCACAAGTTGTTTTACCTACACCTCTGGGACCACAGAATAAAAAAGCATGAGCAAGCTTATCGTTTAAGAGGGCATTCTTAATCGTTGATGTAACATGTTCTTGACCGATAACATCTTCGAAAAGCTGGGGTCTATATTTCCGTGCAGAGACTACATATGCCATTAGACACGATATTACGAATTATCGGTACAATATTCAGACAATCTTATCTTCGTATCAAGAAGTATCGTAATATATTGAATAGTAATGCTACATATGTGCCCTCTGATTATTTCCGAATAGGCATCATCAACTTTTTTGTTTTTATCGCTTTACTCAGGCTTACTAACTTTAATTATTACCTATCAGGCATTATAGGACTAGAGACAGAGATTAATAATACTGGCGGAAATGCCTTTAATTTTATTAACTATATAGGTGTAGCCTTTTTAGGTATTATCATCCTTGTCAAACTTAATTCACTTGAAGCGCGATGGAAAAGTGCTTGGGGGATCTACCTTTTAATGACTATTTACTTCATTAACGCCCTTTGTTCTCCTTATATAAATCTTACATGGGTCGTCTATCAGGAGCTTTTTTTACTAATTGCTTTGGTGCTTCATCTCTACGCCCAAAAAGTCTCTTGTCATTTTGTCCTAAGATTTAAAAGAGGAACGAGATATATTTTCTGGGCGTCTATCGGTCTGGTCAGTTTTTGTACTGTTCAAATATTATTTAACAACTCCTTGAGTTATTATTTCAAGGAGTTTAATGAAGTTTTTGTTCAGACTTTAGATGACTTTGGCATCATGAAACAACGCTATGGTTATCTGCTGGGATTTTTGGTCAGCTATATTTTATTTGTATTAAAAGGAATACCTAAAAAAGTATTGTTAATAGGTCTTATTTTAATTACGGGATTCGGCATACGAAGTTTTATCATTGGTATGATTGGAGCTATTGCAATCTTCACAATACGGAGCCCAAGGCAGTTTTTTCTCTTTTTCACGATCATAGCATTCTCCAGTTATTACTTTTTTGGGACATACATTGAGCTTTTAATTTATGACACCAGATTCTATTCCTTTTTAAATGCTTTCGATATAATACAAAACTTTCCATTTGGTGTTGGATTAGGAGGATATCAGATTTATACAGAAGAGTTTAGTCGCCAACTCTATGCAGCTTTTTTTGATGCAAGTGCGATTTTAGACTATATACCTAGTGCACCAGAATCAGATTTGGTCCACCTTTTTGGTAGCCTTGGATTGATATTTGGGTTTCTTCACTTGTTGATTCAATTTAGAATTGTCTGGTTGACATATATCTTGCAGAAGCATTTTAACTCCTTTCAAAAGTGTATATTATTCTACTTCTGCTTCATGACATTTTTTGGAATAAGTGAAGATTCAATTTTTTCGATAAATTATTGGATATTTTTTGGGTTGGCATCGGGTATCGTTATGTCTACGAAATATCAAATTGTAAAAGAGAATAGAGATGAAGGCTGAAGTCTCTGTAATTATGTCTTGCTTTAATGCGGAATCAACGATTCATACAGCCATTAAGAGCATTTTGAATCAGACTTTTGATAATTTTGAGTTTATAATAATTGATGATGGTAGTACAGATAAAACAAGAATTGCGCTCAAAGAATTTGCACAAAATGATAAAAGAATAAGATTAAGATTTAATTCGTCAAATCAAGGATTGGCGGCCTCGTTAAACATTGGAATTCAGATGGCACACGCTCCGTTCATTGCCAGGATGGATGCAGATGATGAGTCGATAGCAGAGCGTCTTGAAAAACAATTGCAATATATTTCTCTTCATAAAGATATAGATATCTTGGGGAGTGGTGTTTGGTATAAATCTGGAACAGGAGAATTATTAGAAATAAAATTACTCCCGGAAAGACATGATGAAATCGTAAAATTAATGTTTAAAAAGACACCTGTATTTCATCCAACGATTTTAATAAAAAAAGAAGTCTTCAAATTATATGGCATGTACGACCCTTCCGTAACATGGGCTGAGGATTCGGATTTGTGGTATCGTATATATGATAAAGTTCGTTTTCATAATTTACAGGAACCGCTCCTTATTTATACTTTAAAAAAAAGACTTTCATTTAGGCAAGCCCGGTATAACCTAATGGTGAAGATTAGAAATTTGAGCAAGAGAAAAATGTTAGTAATTTATTTTCCCCAATTAGCAAAAGATTTCTTGATTATGGCAAAGAAAATGATAAGATTTTAAATGTATTATGGAGCTCAGATCGGGAAAAATTATTAAAGTACACGCTGTCCAAAGATTTTTAATTTGGCATTATTTCCAGCCACTTTTGAAGAACATAAGGGTAGCAGAATTTCCAAAATCTGGTGGCACCTGGCTTTGCCAAATGATTGGAGATTTATTGAATTTACAGTATCCTAGAAATGTACGATTACCCTGGAACAAATGTATTCAGCATAGTCATTATGGCGGTCCTGCTCATAGTAAGACAATAGTAGTAATACGCGATGGAAGAGATGTAATGACATCGGCATATTTTCACTTTTTAGTTTATGCAGAGAACAAACCTGTAGGAATGGTTGATTATTGGAGATCAATAATTGGGGACAGAGATTACGAAAATGTGAGAGAGACGATGCCATATTTTATTGATAAATTCAACACTAATTTTAGAATAGGTGGGCGATTAGCCCGATGGTCAGATCATGTCTTAAGTTATAATTGTAAAGAGAAGAGCACACTCTGTGTATTCTATGAAGATTTATTGAATAATCCGAAGGGTGAATTAGAAAGAATTATGAAGTGGTATGATGTTGAACCGTGTGCAGAATTTGATAGTGTTATTGAAAAATACAGCTTTTTAGAATTGTCAAAGAGAAGGCCTGGAGAGGAAGATGCAAGTAGTTTTCTTAGGAAAGGAATAATTGGCGATTGGAAGAATTATTTTTCACCTGAAGCCTTAAATATATTTAGTGTTTATAACAAAGAGGCTATGAAATATTTTAAATATGAATAAGGTGCTTATTCTATCTGAAGAAGGTCGGGGTGGGGGCGCCTTACGAAGAATTCTATTAATTTCTAAAGAATTGCATGGCGCGATAAAGTCAATAGTAGTTATTCCACAAAGCTCAAAAGAATATAAAAGAAGTTTAGAAGAGTCAAATGTTGAAGTGATCACAAGTTTTCTTCACCCACTCACCAGGTCTGTTATTGGTGCAATTAAATATTTTGGTTTTTTTATTCCTGAGGTATTATTAATAGTTCGATTAATTATAAAATTAAAACCGGATATTATCCATGTTAATGGTTCTTGGCAAATCAAAGGGATTGTTGCAGGAGCAATAACTAAAACAAAAATAATCTGGCATATGAATGATTCGTATCAACCAGAAAGCGTAAATCGAATTTTTAGAACTTTGTCAAGTCAACCTACGGGATATATTTTTGCCTCAGAAAGGACGAGAGTTTATTATGAAAAACTTAGTCCTCGGATCCTTTTAAAAAAACGAACAATTATTATTCCTGCTCCTGCTGATCTTGGAAATATCGATTTTGTTAACCGGAATAGACAACCTAGGAATAGATTTTTGTTAATTGGATATATCAATGAGCATAAAGGTTTAGAGCTACTAATTAGAGCAGCCTCTTTACTTAAAGAGTATAAATTAACATTTGATGTTGTAGGCCCTGTTCTTAAAAGCCAATCGAATTATGTACGTGCGCTTAAAAGAGAAATGGATGAATTAAAAGTGAGTAACATAAACTTCATTGGATTCAAAAAAATTAATACTGAATTATTAGCGCGTTACGACTATTATGTGTGTTCGTCCATAAGGGAATCCAGCCCAATGGCAGTTTGGGAAGCGATGGCTTC
Organism: Saprospiraceae bacterium; assembly: GCA_029262975.1. Classification (GTDB taxonomy): domain Bacteria; phylum Bacteroidota; class Bacteroidia; order Chitinophagales; family Saprospiraceae; genus JAJRXG01. The sequence goes on along the minus strand of JAJCYJ010000681.1, from coordinate 3,137 downwards.
TGGTCTTCCTATTGTCAGTACGGATGTAGGTGATGTAAAAAATATTATCACAAAAAACCAATGTGGTATAATAGCAGATGCAATGTCCGGAAAGAGTTTGTCAAAAGCAATCATTTTGATTTTGCAAAGCAATGATGATCAATATAAGCATATGAGTAGATCATGTCGAAGTACCGCTGAAAAACTCTTTGGTGTTAAAGCATTATCTAAGCGCTATATTCGCTTTTATTCTGATGTCATTAGTGAGCCCTCCAATTAGATTATGTATCGTTAATAGGAATTACCCACCTGTAAAGGGGGCTACCGGAAGAAGTGCCCGAAATTTTGTGGCCTATTTAGAGAAGATCGGTGGATTTGATATACAAGTTGTTACGGTTGATTCTCTTTCAGATACAGGATCTAAAACATACGTGAAAAGTTTATATGATGGTAAATTAAAGATCTTACGACTTTTCTCAACTCTTATAGAGAGTTTATTATTAATAAGAGTTGCCAAAAAGAGGGAAGCGGATGTTTTTCTAATTTTGACTGACCCTCCCTTTCTTAATTATTGGGCCGCACGGTTTTTGAGCAATAAAAAATGGATCTTGTGGACTATGGATTTGTACCCGGAAGCTTTTACTGCCGGGAGGCTTATCTCTTCTTCTAATTGGCTCTATAGACATTATGAAAGAGTGATAAAAAATAATCCACCCGATTTTTTTATTGCTCTTGGACCAGGCCAGAATAATTACTTGAAGACTAAGTACTTTAATAATACGCCAAGTACCGTTCTTCCTGTTGGGGTAATAGATTCAAAAGAATTTACGGCATCAGAAGATGAACTACTTCCATCTTGGACAAATGATAAGAAGATCATATTTGGATATATTGGGACAATAGGTGAAGCGCATGATGCGCAAGCTGTAATAGGGTTTATAGAGCATTTGGATGATAAGAAGCATCATTGTATTCTATGTTGTTCGGGATCCAAGGCTGAAAGTGTTTTGGACAAAGCATCTAATTATCCACATGTGACGATTCTCGATTATCTACCTCAAAATGAGATGAAATTCATTGATATCCAGATTGTCTCCTTACTTTCGTCCTGGACGCATACTTGTGTTCCTTCTAAAGCCTTAAGTGGGATTAGTGCATTGAATGCAATTATATTCTTTGGAGATATAAAAAGTGACACATGGGTCTATACTTACAGAGCCGGGTGGTGTGTTTCTAATGAGACAAACGGATTTGATATATTAAGTGAAATAGATAAGAAGTCATTATTTAAACGTAAAAAAGAGGCTTATAAAATTTCGGAAGACCTAAAACGCCAGGTGCTTTTGTCATATCAGGCCATTGTTTGCGAACTGAAAAAACTGGGAAAATGAGATATTTGAAATATGGATTAGGGATCTTAATAGGTATAATTGTATTGCTCATAGTGGTTGTGAGATTTACTGTACATGAATCTCGCCCAGAACTTGTTAAGGATAAAGATGCCGACGCACTAGCGCAAAAAATGCTCGGCGCCGTTAATATACAAGCTTGGGATACTTTATCATATATCAAATGGACCTTTAGGGGAGCTCATCATTATGTGTGGGATAAAGAAAATAATAATGCCCTTATCGAATGGGATGATTATACAGTACATCTGGATCCAGATCAAATAACCGGTAAAGTCTTAAAGGGAGGCAAAATCTTAGATGGTGACCAGGCCTCAAAAGGTATTGAAACAGCATGGTCTTATTGGTGTAATGATATGTTTTGGTTAGCGGCCCCATTTAAAATTAAGGATCCAGGAGTCGAATTAAACGTTGCTAAAGATAGTGAGGGCAAAGAAGGACTTTTGGCATCATATTCTTCTGGAGGTGTGACCCCTGGTGACGCGTATTTATGGTATTTAGATGATAATGGAAGACCTACAGGATATAAAATGTGGGTAAAAATAATTCCCATTGGTGGTGTTTATACTTCGTGGGAAGACTGGATCACCCTCCAAGGGGGAACTAGTATCGCTTCAACTCACCAGGGTAATGTTGATTTCTTAAGAATCGAAATAACGAATATTAGCGGAGGACAGACTTGGGAAGACCTTGGCTATGAAGGGAGTCCGATCACATTATAACGCTTCGATTTTTACCTTTAGGCTCAAATATTTTGTCAAATTTAAACCTTGGGCTCTAGCCTTGTCGATACCTCTGAATATGTTTTCGGAAGCAGCCTCACCCTGCGAAAGACGATAATAAATTTCTGCTATCGTGTATAAATATTCCGGATTGTCTTCTTCTAAAGCATCGGCCAAAATCATGGCCCCTAAGTATTCATTAAGCTGTTCGGGAGTGTTTGAATCTCCAAGATTATGTCTTACTACCTGGTAAATTATATTATGATCGAAAGCATTAATTTCATGTAGATAATGTTCAGCGACCTTAAGATAATCTTCTGTGCTTTTATTTTGAAGAGCCTCTTCTAAATAATATTTATAAGCTTTTGCTTTTGCGTTTTTTGGATCAATATGATTATATAACTTTTCGGCCTCTTCAATAGAAGGCCTGGGAAAACCCTGTTCTAATCGTTGATGAACTAAAATTGTTAATGATGTAAGAACCTTTTCATAGCCTAGCAACTCTTCAAAACTTCCTCTGTTTTCGATAAAGTAATTGAATTCTTTAGAACGAACGTCCTGGAGAAAGTCAAAGATGAATTTTATATTATTTTCTGTAGACCAATCTTCTTGCGTGGATAAATACTTTTTTACAACTTTTTGATGCAGACCATCCATGAGTTGTAAATGCAAATATGCCTCGTGTTTCATTATATGAGGGCGCCCACTAGATGCCTTTTTATCATAAATATATATTACTTCTTCTTTCAGACTTGGATCATAATCTTGTTTTGTGTCTGAATGCACGGAGGGAAAAGGCGTGCGGTTCAAGGCGTGCGTCTGAGAGATGTTATTACCCGAAATTACATCCTTACCTATTTTGATCAACTCTTCAGCGTTGACCAAACGATCAATTTTAGATATTATATTTCCAGAATGATCAAGGATCAGTAATGTTGGAAGAAAGACAACTTCGTAGTCCTGAAGCATTGCGGGACCTTGGGGCCCTTCCATATTTATCTTCAGGTTGACAAAACTTTTATTGTAG
>JAJCYJ010000680.1 GCA_029262975.1 Saprospiraceae bacterium | reverse complement strand
AGAATTATGTACTCATTGTAAATAAAAAACTAGAATTGAGCAATTATAATACCGTGATGAATGGTGGAATAGGAGTGTTAACCAAAAACAAAACCGCTAAATTTAAGGACCACACACTTGTCGCCTCATCTACAACTTTCGTCAAAGCAGACAAAATTAAGATTGAAGGAGGTAGTATTGTTGCTAATCCTATCTATGAAATACCCGGTTTTAAAATGCCTGAATTTTTAGAAAATAATAAAAAATGTAAAATATCTGTGAAGACGAAAAAGGATCAAATTTTAATCCTAGGTGATTCGATCTATAAAAACATACGGTTAAAAGAAAGAAGCAAAGTGTATTTCACAGCATCAACAATATATATCGAAAAACTGATCATGGACGAAAACTCAACCCTTGAAGTATCGTCTTGCACCCGAATGATAATTAAAAAGGCGTTAGAGATAAAAAAGAATTGTCACATTAATTTGACGAATCAAGGGTTAAACATTTATTCTAAAGATGTAATAATTGATAAAGGTGTGCAATTAATTGCTGATATCTATGCCCAAAATGAGTTCATAGTGAAGGGAGATAAAAACAATCCAGTCAATCTTACCGGGCAATTTATCTCTGATGAACTCCAAAGTGACAATTTTGTTAATTGGAATTGGAATCCAACAAATCCGTGCCCCGAATTTAATTTTGAAATAAAGGAAACAGTTCAATTATGCGATCTCGAAGTCTATGCGGGGATTGATAAGGGTGTATTATACAGCAGGTTTTTATCACATTCCAACAATCATTCATGTGTTCAATTAAATGCAAGTATAAGTGGCGGTACACCACCCTATACATATTCCTGGACTCCAGTAAACGGCTTAAGTAATCCTAATGCATTAAATCCAATAGCATGTCCTACGGAGACAACCGAATACACATTAAGCGTTAGAGATAGTAATGGATGCCAATATGAAGATAAAACTATCATTTCTTCATATAATTATTTGGAAGTGCAATTATATCCAAGATGTAATACAGGTAGTCCCCTTAAATTAATAATGTGCGATATTGAAACCAACCAATCTATTTGCGTTAACGTTTTTTCTAATTCTGCAAAAAATGGCTTGGGACCAAATCTAAATGCCGGAAATATTATAGGCCTTTGTAATAATGCCCAGAACCCTGAAGAGATTGAACAAAAAGCGAACTTATCATCAGACGACCGTATTACTCCATGGCCAAATCCTGCCGAGGACAGGATTCACTTCAATATACCGATAATCAGGGATATTCTTTCAGGACTTAAAATATACAATATATCAGGGGTTCCAATATCCTATAATACGATCAAAGCAACTCAAAATTATAATGAGAAGACGATAATAATAAATGGTATTCCCTCAGGAATTTATATATACAAAATAATCAACGAGGATGGAGTAATCGAAACTGGAAAATTTGTTATTATAAAATAATTATACACAGGTATCTGTACCAGATATTATAAATGATGAATCGTACTGCATATATCATGAGTGCTATACATCATTTTTCCAATTCATTCGAAACACTCACTCAAATTATAATGGCATATTCAATTTTTACCGGCCACGTAAAAATTATAAATTACAGCGCTGATCACTTGGATTATTGTTGAGTCCAGCACCATACAGATCTATATATTCTTGTAATATTTGTGCGCATGCTGTAGATGCTCCTGATGACATTGAGGACTTACTTATATTAATTCCTCTTGCATGAAAGTCGCATCCATTCAGAACCATATCTTGAAATGCTAACTGTCCTCGGCTGGCTATCAAGTATCCCTGTTCTCCCTGACAATATCCAATCCACCCTCCAATATTAACCAAATCATCCATGGTAAAACAAGGGCACTCTTCAAGGATCTGGATAAATTCACAATCTTCACCGAAAAGAAAGCCTTCCATGTCTGGGACAGCCCCCCTATCAGGCCATCACCATGATTAATATGAGACCCCTGGGCGTTACAGGAGATATCTAGCCTTTTGTAAATCCCTTGCGCTTTCTCAAAATGACAAACAGGGCATTTTTCATTTTTCTTGAATTGATTCTTAACGAGTGTCTCATACATCATGTCTTGTTCATGGGTATCCCATGACGTCTCGCTTCAAGCCACAATATTTAAAAGAATTATTGACTCAATGACGATGAACGTACAATTTTTCATTGTATAATAATTTAAATTAGAAATATGAATTCTATATGTTCTTAAAACTATAGGTACGTCGTTTTATAATTTGGTGTCAACAAATTTTATGTATCTATATTTACAATTTATATTGTAAAAAAATATTTTTGAACTTCAATATCTCCTCGCTTAGTACCAGTTTTAATAGAATATCGCTTTGACATCGTCAGAACAAAGAAATGACCTCCGCTACGTACGGATCGGGAGTAGATAATTGACATAACTAAAGTTACTCGTTGCTTGTTTTTCGTTGTTTCTTCGTTAAAATATATTTGAAATTGCAAAATTATGGCGGGCGGATTTCCCTTTAGGATTAAGGCGCGGGTGGGCAATTGATAATTAATAATTGAAAGGTGCTTAGCTTCCCAAGTTCCTATAGCCTTGCAAAAT
>JAJCYJ010000679.1 GCA_029262975.1 Saprospiraceae bacterium | reverse complement strand
CAAGATTATTATCTGAAGAATAAATAAAAGCTGTCACTAACTGAAACTGTCAAGAGATATCAAGATTATCTTCCTGATTTTTTTGTACTTCCACATCCTTCGCCAAGAAATAATCGATGGATGGCCAAAAACCCATGGTTTAAAAGTATCGTATTACCCGACTTACGAAATCAAGTTCACAACGTTTTAAAATAGAATAATTGGACGTCATTCGAGAAATATGATGTCTTTAAACTTATATAAAAGCAATTGATCAATGGGAATGAAAGGAGATAAAATGAAATCTGCATCAGTTGAAGTGACAACTTCACTCTTAGAAAAGTTATCCAATATTGAAAATATATCGTCGAAAAAAATGTTCGGGGGACATGGTATTTTTCATGACAATAAAATGTTTGGAATGGTTGATTCTAAAGGCGAGATATTTTTGAAAGCCAATGACGAATTAAAGATAGAATATCTTAACATTGGTGCGATTCAACATACCAGAATGCCATATTTCTCTTTGCCACAGAATATATTGGATAATGACCAGAAATTGGAAAACTGGGCGAACAAGTCTATTAAACAATCTAAATAGTCACAGATCTTATTAGGTATTCTATGATTGTTAATTCTTTTACGAGTGAGTCTATGCACTTTTAGTAATACTATAGGAATCCTATTCTTTCGAACATCAAAATTGCTCCGTTCGTCCAAATCAATCTCCTTTCTGTCGATAATTCTACTCTTGATGTAACAATGGTATTGGCTTGGCCCGTCTCATCCTATGAGCAATATTCTCTCGCTGTAGTGAGCGAATGCCTAACCAAATACTTAAGAATATGAAAAGACTATATTTTCTCTATTTTATTTTGTTCCTTAGTTATTATGCTGAATCTCAGACCGTTACGCTAAGAGGAAACATTGTTAACCAGGATGATTTTGCAATCGAATTTGCAAATATTCTCTTGTACAAATCAGTAGATACAAGTTTTGTCAAGGGAGTAATAAGTGAGACAGATGGTTCGTATTTCATTGAGGATGTGCCAGCAGGTGCTTACTTTTTAGAAATAAGTCAGATCGGATATAAGACTTATAGAAGCGAGGTGATATCTCTAAAACCAGACGGTTCTACGTCATTTAATATGCCAACTTATCGGATTCAAGAAGGTATTGCGTTGGAGGAGGTGATGATAAGGGCCAATAAACCACTTATTGAATTGGAGGCTGATAAAGTAGTGGTCAATGTTGCTAATAGCTCTGTGGAAGTGGGAAATACTGCCTTGGAGGTGTTACAAAAGTCTCCTGGCGTAACAGTAGATCAAGATAACAGAATTGCTCTGAAAGGGAAGCAAGGAGTTCTAATACTAATCGATGGGAAAAACCAATATGTTTCCAATGAACAATTATCTCGATTATTGGAGACAATGCCTTCTAATTCAATTGATAAAATTGAAATTATGCATAATCCTTCATCTAAGTATGATGCTTCCGGAAATGCCGGTGTTATCAATATCAAATTAAAGAAAAAGGAAAATACAGGTACGAATGGAACATTGACCCTCGGGTTGGGCCAAGGTCAATTCCCCAAAGCCAATGGTGGGATTAGTTTGAATCATAGGACTGAGAAAATTAACTTATATGGCAACTATGACTATCGATATTGGAAAGGATTTCAAGATATTACTTTGGAGAGAAAAGTACCGGTTGAAAATGGACTGACCTTATTTGATCAAAAATCTAACTTTGAAAACATTTCCAATAGCCATAATTATAAAGTTGGTACAGATATCTATTTATCTGAAAAGACGACAATTGGAATATTGGGAAGGGGGAGTTTTGGAAATTGGGACGGAGATAACTTTAACCACACTGATATCAGTGGTGTGAATCCGCAGACTTTTGATCAATCAAATACAAATACAGCGGCAACTGAAAATTGGGATCAATTCGCTGGTAACTTTAATGTAATGCATCAATTTAACGAAAGTGCTGATCTGAATTTCGATGTTGACTATTCTTCTTTTAACAACCCCACAAATGCTTCTTATGATAATTTCTTTTTTGACGAAAATATGAATCCGGTTATGGATCCATTTTATCTGAGGAATCAAAGTGACATAGGAGTTGATATTTTTGCTGCTAAATTGGATATTTCAAAAAGTTTTAGCTCTGGTATAAAAATAGATATAGGTGCAAAATTTAGTGATGTGCTAACTGAAAATCATACATTATTTGAAAATTTAGAGGGTGATACCTGGAACGAAGATTTAGTGCTTACTAATGCGTTTAATTATGATGAGGAAATCATAGCCGGATATTTTAATGCTTCAAAAACGATTGGAAAACTAACAGTGCAAGCAGGTCTTAGATTGGAGCATACTAATTCAGATGGCTTTTCTGTTACACTGGATGAGCGGGTAACCAGGTCGTATAGTAACTTATTTCCAAGTTTGAGCATTTCTCATCAGATTAGTGACAAACATAGTGTGAGCTATAGTTATTCCAGAAGACTGGATAGACCGACATATAAAGATTTGAACCCGTTTATAAACTTTCTGGATCAGTTCACATTTGAGAAAGGGAATCCATTTCTCAATCCACAACTGACTAATTCATACGGTATAAATTATGGAATGGGAAGGAGTTTATTTATTTCGCTGAATTACAGTCGAACAACCGATGCGATGACGGAAGTAATCGAGCAAAATGATATTACCCAACAGACTTTCCAAACTACTGTAAATCTGGATAAATATGAAAATTATAGTTTGAATATTACTGCACCTATAGTCCTAAGTGAGTTATGGACAACACGATTAAGTTTTACAGGGTTTATAAATGACTTTGAATCAGAATTAGCCAGTGGGAGTTTAAATAAGGATCAACAATCTTATCATGCTAATGTGAGTAATGAATTATCCATAAATAAAAAATTGAGTGCAGAAGTCAGCGGATGGTATCGATCATCTATTCGATTTGGAATCTTTGTAATTGAACCTATGTATAGTGTTGACCTGGGTCTTACTCTTAAGGTCCTTGATGGACAGGGAAACATAAAACTGAGTGCTAAAGATATACTTGGAACAATGCATAATGAAGTTATTGTTAAGCAGGACAATATTGATCTTCTTGTAAATTCTGATTGGGAATCACAAAGAGTTAACTTGGCATTTTCTTATAATTTTGGGAACCAAAAAGTTAAGAAAGAAAGAAAAAGAAGAACGGCAAATAGTGACGAAGAGGATAGGGTAAGTCGCAATAATTAAAATAGGACAAAAAATAATTCTTTTCATTTTAGATTAAGTATAGCGGGTTCAAAGGCATTTGGACTCGCTTTTATTTCAGGTAAATGAATCCATATTTCATATTCAATTCAGTGTCAGCTGTATATGTTTATAAATACATGAACGACGGACCTTTTAATAAAATCTGAATGAGGATAAATACGTGAAATATTTTAAATGCCACTATACCAATCAGCAAATAATTGTTGCCCACAAGATTAAAAACTCCCTTTTGCTCTGATAAAAATGCCATTACCTATATTCTCAAGACCATCACCTTCTAAGTTAAAATTTTGAGCAAAAATGGCAATTTCCCAATTATTTGCAATTGACCAATTTAGGGAAGGCATTATCAATAATGAATTAACTCCAGGGGAATAAACTGTATTGAATGCAAATCCAGTTAGAGGAG
>JAJCYJ010000678.1 GCA_029262975.1 Saprospiraceae bacterium | reverse complement strand
TATTTTCAATTATATGGGAAACGGTATAAAGATGTCTACTCTATGACAATTGCAAGTCTGGATATTGGTGGTGGCACTTCAGATCTTATGATTTGCAATTATAGTTATAAGAGTAACTCAATTTCTAAAGAGTTAACACCGGACCCTATGTACTGGGAAACATTTAATATAGCCGGTGATGACCTATTAAAAGATATAGTTCATCAGGTTTTGATAAATGGTATTCCCGAAAACAGGCCAGAAGCAAAGTCTCCGGGAGGTATTTTACGCGAATATGCGCTAAGCTTAGGAATCCCCGATGTTGTAGAGAAGATTCTTGATTTATTTGGTGATAAGTATTTCAATCCAATGCATAATACCTACAGAAAAAATCTGGTCATTCAGATTTTTTTACGTATCTCTAATAAATTCCTGCAATTTCTTTCTGATTCATCATTCCATCGAAATGGACAACCATTGAATACTTATTCATTCACATACGACGAAATTTTCAAACAAAACCCACCGAATGAAGATTTGATAATCTATATGAATAAACACTTTGGGGGCCCTTTTGATTTTAAATCCATATTATGGCCAGCATCACGAAATATTTTGAATGAGGTGATTAATGTTCGATTTAAGGATTTATTTAAGCAAATTTCATCATTGGCATTTACTTTCAAAGTTGATTTGATACTTCTGACCGGGAAGCCAACGACTATACCAGAAATTAGAAATATGTTTATTAATGAACTGCCTATCACACCTGATAGAATAGTTGCAATATCCAACCATAAGATCGGCACTTGGTATCCGTTTTCTAACTCTTTTGGGGTAATGAAGGATCCAAAAACAACGGTATCAGTCGGTGCGATGATCTATCTGCTTGGAGGGGAGTTGAGGCAACTCAAAGGTTTGTCTCTAAATACAAGTAAGCTAATTAATAAGCTTGTTTCAACAGCCAATTATATTGGGAAGTACAATGCACAAAATGGTAAAATTGATAGTATTATTTTGAGTCCTGTTATTTCACGAAAGCAAATTCGTATTGATGCCTTTCCATATATCTTGGCATGTAAACAATTGAAAAGCAAGAATTACCCTTCTAGATGTTTGATGAGATTAACGAAAAACATAGACTATATTGTATCTGTTTATAAACGCTTGTATCCCACTCTTCCGTTAGCAGAAGCTAAATTGAAGGCAAGTGCACAGATGAATTCTTCATTTTTGGTTGAAATATCAAGGGATTTAAATATTTCAAAAGAACAAATTACAATAGAAAGTATAGTTGATCTTAGAAATGACGAGGATCTTGATGTCCAGTATATCAAGATTGAATATATGTCAATTGAAAATGAGGAGGGATACTGGTTAGATACGGGACAATTTATTTTAAATACGATTGAGGAGTAATTCATCATAGGACTATTATGGACAAGAATGATTTATTGAACTTACATAAGAAAGGATCTGAATCTATAACTTTTATAAACGGATCCATCGAATGGACGAATCAAGGAAGGAATATAGATCAACCTGAGTCTACTTTATTAACTTTGAAGAGTCATAGACGAGAGATCAAGAGGATCCTTCCTAATGTCACTGCCAAACCAAGTCTTTGTTTATTCGGTGCTAGTCAAGCAGGTAAATCAAACCTTGCAAAAAGTCTTTTAATTGATAAAGATGCGAGAACCTGTCTGATTTACGATTCGAAAAGAGATAGACAGATTGATTTTAATAAGTTCATTAATCCTGACGGAAATGGACAAGAGGCTACGGCAGTATTATCGCGATTTACGAAGTATGAAGGAGAACAAAGTGAATATCCAATAAAGCTAGTCCTGCTTAGTATTTGCGATATCGTAATATGTCTTTCCGGTGGATTTTTCACAGTAGGTGATTTAAGTGGAAAAGATATTCAATATTTGGATATGGTAAATGCCGTCTTGGAATATGCGAATATTGTGAGTGGCCCTAAACAAATGTTAATCTCCGAAGATGATATTTATAATATCAAAGAATATTTTGAAGCACATCCTGCAAATAATTCCGATCAGTTTTTCCAAACCCTGAATGAATCTAATTTTTGGGAGATAATATCGGCAAAAGCTGATTTTCTAAATACAGATCAGATTATAAAAATATTTTCGGTCTTTTGGTATAATAACACCCTGATAAAAAATTTATTTACAATTCTTCTAACTGCTTTGGAATCATTGGATTATTCGGCTGAAATAAAAAGTGATATTGACCTTGTATTTAAACAATTACCCGAAGAGTATGAATCAAATTTTACTAATTGCAATAATATTCTAGATGTTATCACGCTTTTCAGTTTGTATGAAAACAAGAAAATATTTAAAGTGGTAACGTGCGAATCGAAAAACGTCGAAATTACTGCGGATATTCTCTGTGCATTATGTAAAGAAGTTGTTCTTTCGGTAAAGCACTCTTCTGACATAATAGAAGAGTATGATATTCTTGATTTTCCAGGTGCACGAAAAGAGGTAATTATAGATGTTTCTACAAATATTAAACCCGAAATGTTGGCTCTGCTTCTGCTGAGAGGTAAGGTGCAATATCTTTTTAATTCTTATTCTGATAATTATAAAATAAATAACCTCGTCATTGCTAGTTGCATGACGGAACAAAAAGATGGGTCCACATCGATTCCTCCCTTATTAAAAGGATGGGTTGAAAAGTACATTGGAAAAACAAAATCTTTCAGAGAAGAATTTCTAAGAAAACAATTTATACCACCGGTTTTTATTGTATTAACATTCTGGAATAAGATTTTGACTAAAACAAAAAGTGCCGATGTTAATACACCTGAACAAAAGATTAAAGATGCATTTGTCCGAAGATTTAATGAAGATCTTTTTTCGAATTTTGATTGGCACCTAAATTGGACATCTGATAGATTTCAAAACTTTTACTTACTCAGAGATTTTGAATATTGTACACTTTATACTCCAGAAAACAAAACACCTGAACCTGAGGATGGATATTTACAATTAGATAAAGATAAGAAAAAGTATTTTGACAAAGCCTTGGACATGTTCAAGAAATCTGACCTAGTCACTAAATATTTCATGGATTCTTCTCAAAGCTTTGAAGAAGCATCATCACCAAATTTAGATGGATCAGAATTTTTTATTCAAAATTTAATTCGGACTGATGCAATGCGACTTAAGTCCGAGAAATATGATAGATTAATAACTGAAAGGTATGAGCAAGCTTATACTATGATGGATGGATTTAGACGGGACGAAGACAAAGGCTCCCAATTATTAAGGGCAAAGAAAGTTGGCCAAGATATTTCTAACCGCTTAACTACTATGCCGAATAAAGGATCTAATAGCTTTGCTTTATTTCAACAATTATATACAGTAACGGAAGAGGAAATATTTAAAATTGTGCACGCTCAGTTTAACTCTTCCGACTTAAATACAGAATCTGATTTTAACAAGTACTGGAGATTTATCGGTACACAAAAGGGATTGACTTCAAAGCTAGAACCTTCGGAAATAATTACTGTTTTACAAAGAAATTTAGATTATGAAGATGCTGATGAATTGATTGAATATCTCAATGATTTAGGTTTAGATATCGATAAGATGCACCGCGTGCTTAAAGAAGGTATTAAAAATAAGTCCAAGTTACTTGCTGAAAAAATATATAAGTACTGGGCGACGGAAAAGCTAGATAAAATTAACAGTGAGGACTTCCCTAATAGCTCATTAACTGCTGTCACAATTACCAGAATTAACCATACTATTAAGAGGAATTTTCTGAGATTGAAT
>JAJCYJ010000677.1 GCA_029262975.1 Saprospiraceae bacterium | reverse complement strand
AAGAAATGAACCAAGTGGACCGGCGACATTGTCCAAAAAAACAAGAGGTTTCAGACTTAGCCCGATAAAACCAAGAATCAAGGAAATCATCCCCAATAATATTAACAGGTATCCAATTACTGTAAATGTCACTCGATTCATGTGTCGTTAGTTTTCTTAAGGATCTCAATCACCAATCCGTGTTAATATGATGTATGAATTCACCTACGTAAAAGTTTTAAAGGCCAACCCTTTCACTATAGATGTATGACTTCGTCTTCATTATAGATGTATGACTTCGTCATAGGCTGCTGCTGAGGCTTCCATAATAGCTTCGCTCATAGTTGGGTGTGGATGCACTGTCTTTACAATTTCCATACCTGTTGTTTCAAGATGACGGGCAGCAACTATTTCAGCAATCAACTCTGTCACATTAGAACCTATTAAATGTGCACCTAACAGTTCGCCATATTTGGCATCATACAGGATTTTTACGAATCCTTCGGGATTCCCGGCAGCTTTAGCTTTTCCCGAGGCTGTAAATGGAAATTTGCCCACTTTAACTTCATATCCGGCTTCTTTAGCAGCTGCTTCTGTCATACCTACAGACGCCACTTCCGGTGAGCAGTAGGTACATGATGGGATATTCCCATAATCAAGGGCCCTGGGATGATGGCCTGCAATTTTTTCAACACAAATGATTCCCTCAGCAGAAGCAACGTGTGCCAGTGCTGGACCTGGCGTTACATCCCCGATCGCATATATGCCCGGTACATTAGTTTCGTAATATTCATTGACCTGGATATGACCTTTATCTGTCTTAATACCCAACGATTCAAGCCCGATGTCCTCAGTATTCGGAGTCACACCTGTCGCGGACAATAAAACATCACAATCTATTTCACTCAGCGATTCATCTTTTCTGCTCTTGACAGTTACTTTAACTTTCTTGTCCTTAATCTCTACCTTTTCCACCGACGAATTAGCAAGTACATTGATGCCTTTTTTCTTAAATATTTTACCTAATTCCCTTGAAATATCTTTGTCTTCTCTCGGCAATAATCCTTGCTCTAAAAATTCTACGACTGTCACCTCAGTGCCCAGGGCATCGTAGAAATAGGCAAATTCAACACCGATAGCACCCGCACCCATTACTACCATTGATTTTGGTTGTTTTGGTAGAGACATGGCTTCCCTGTATCCGATGACATGGGTCCCATCAATCTTAATATGAGGTAATTCTTTGGCACGTCCACCAGTAGCGATGATAATATGATCAGCACTTACTTCTTCTTTCTTGCCATCACTTTTATCAACTGCTATTTTTTTGCCTCTTATCAATCTGCCATACCCTTCTATAACGGTGATGTTATTCTTTTTCATCAGGAAGGTAACTCCTTTGGACATTCCTTCGGCAACATTTCTGCTCCTGCCTATTACTTTACTAAAATCGGCTTCAGCACCGGATATTTTTAACCCATAGTCCTCAGCATGATTCATATATTCGAACACCTGTGCGCTTTTCAGAAGTGCCTTTGTAGGTATACATCCCCAATTTAGACATACGCCGCCAAGACTCTCTTTTTCAATAATTGCGGTTTTTAGACCGAGCTGAGAAGCTCTGATAGCGGCCACATAGCCTCCGGGCCCGCTTCCAAGTATAACGACGTCATATTTCATTCAGATAAAAGTTTGTTGTGAACAGAGTTATAAATATCATTTCTTTAAAAAAGACCGTCTTCCAATTCTATATTTCTTGCACGACTTTCTATAAAGAAATGAGTTGCAAATATAATTGTTTAGTGACGTAATCTATTTTGGTCAATCGGGTGCAAGATGCGTGAATAATTCTATGTTGAGGATGCATTGGAGTAGATTGTTTTTTTACCTTGGCGGAGATTGCATGAACAAAGTTGACTTAAGAGGACTTTATGGATAGTACAGACAATAAGATCGCCGTGTTTCCCGGATCTTTTGACCCAATCACAAATGGCCATGTAGACATTGTGATGAGAGCATTGCCGTTATTTGATAAAATCATTATGGCAGTAGGAGTGAATTCCGTTAAAGAGGGCCTTTTTTCGCTTGAAAGAAGAATGGAATGGCTCGAATCCGTTTTTGCTGATGAACCGAAAATCGAGGTCGACTTTTTTGAAGGGCTGACCGTCAATTTCTGTAATAAGGTTAACGCAAAATATCTTATTCGCGGTCTGAGGAACGCTTCTGATTTTGACTATGAAAAAACGATATCACAGTTGAATAATATTATTGGAAAGGATTTGGATACTGTATTCTTTATCAGCAAACCGGAATATTCACACATCAGCAGTACGATCGTAAGAGAAATTATTAAAGGCAAAGGAGCAACCGATCAGTTCTTGCCTGAACAAATTATAATTGACTACGAAACTGAGTAATTTAGGTCAAAAATAATTTTGATCTGTCTTTATTATATAAATGTGCACTTGTCTTCATTACCTTTGCACACGCTTAAAAATATAGTTATATGTCAAACGCAATTCCTAGCACCCCGGTTATCACAAACGAAAAAGTACTCGACTACCTTCCTGGTAGTAAAGAAAAAGAAGAAGTACTGGGACAAATTTCCTCACTGAAAAGCGAGTACGAAGCTATCCCGATGGTGATCAACGGTAAGGATGTTTACTCGAGGCAAAAAGTTTCAGTCTGCGCACCACACGAGATTCATCATAAACTAGGTCACTATACCAAGGGTACGGGGAATCATGTCAAAAGTGCGATACAAGCTGCCAGTGACGCGAAAAGAGACTGGATGAATATGCCGTGGCAGGACAGAGCAGCTATTTTTCTGAAAGCTGCAGATTTAATCACCGGACCACGGAGGGCTTTTTTTAATGCCCGGACGATGATGGCGCAGTCTAAAAATATATACCAGTCTGAGATTGATGCGATCGCCGAATTAGCGGATTTCTTCCGGTTTAATGTTCAATATATTGCTGAAATATATAGTCAGCAACCTAATAGCTCTCCAGGAGTGTGGAATAGCCTGGAATACAGACCGCTCGAAGGGTTTGTCTTTGCTCTGACTCCTTTTAACTTTACAGCGATCAGTGGTAATCTTCCATGTGCACCTGCTCTAATGGGCAATACAGTGGTATGGAAACCCGCTGAGTCTCAAATCTATGCAGCGATTGCTGTCATGAATATTCTCCGCGAAGCAGGGCTTCCGGCCGGAGTTATCAATCTTGTCTATACTGATGGGCCAACAGCTGGGAAAGTCATCTTAAACCACCGGGACTTTGCAGGCTTGCATTTTACGGGAAGCACGACCGTTTTTAATCTACTCTGGAAGACAATTGGTGAAAAAATCAGTAAATACAAAAGCTATCCAAGAATAGTGGGGGAGACTGGCGGAAAAGATTTTGTAGTTGCCCACGCCTCTGCAGATCCGGAACAATTAGCTGTTGCTTTGCTTCGCGGTGCTTTTGAATTCCAGGGTCAGAAATGCTCTGCAGCCTCACGGGCGTATGTGCCAAAATCTATATGGCCTGAAGTAAAGAAAAGATTGCTTGATGATATGAAGACCCTCAAAATGGGTACTGTAGAGGATTTTTCCAACTTTATTAATGCAGTGATTGACGCCAAAGCCTATAATAAAATATCAGGCTATATAGCAGGCGTTAAAAAATCGAAGGACGCCAAGATTATTGCAGGAGGAAACTATAGTGACAAAGAAGGATATTTTATTGAGCCAACAGTGATCGAAGCTAAAGATCCTATGTATCGTACGATGTGCGAAGAAATTTTTGGTCCTGTCCTGACCATTCATGTTTACAATGATAAAGACTTTGCTGATATTTTGAAAATCGTAGATAAGACGTCGCCTTATGCACTCACAGGTTCCATTTTTGCCCGCGATAGATCGGTAGTAATCGAAGCATCTCAGGCACTTATGTATTCAGCAGGCAACTTTTATATCAATGATAAGCCTACCGGTGCAGTAGTAGGCCAGCAACCTTTTGGGGGCTCCAGGGCTTCAGGCACAAACGACAAAGCTGGTTCTATTCTCAATTTGTACCGATGGATATCTCCAAGAACGGTTAAAGAAACTTTCGCCGCAGCTAGAGATTACAGGTATCCATTTTTGGGATAATCGGGTTATCTCTCCATGGGGTTCCACCAAGGGCGGACAGATTCAACCCCGTGTTCTCCTACGAAAACGCTGGTCCAATGGTTTCAACCTCGTGTTCTCACATGAAAACGTGGGCACAATGGGTTAAAACCTGTCCGCCGTAGGAGGAACCCATTGGATGGAATAACCTAAGATGGAGTTATCTCTCCATGGGGTTTTAACCCCGTGTTCAGTACGTTTCAACCCCTTATAGTGAAATTATCTCTCCATGGGGTTTTAACCCCGTGTTCTCCTACGAAAACGCTGGTCCAATGGTTTCAACCTCGTGTTCTCACATGAAAACGTGGGCACTATGGGTTAAACCTGTCCGCCGTAGGAGGAACCCATTGGATGGAATAACCTAAGATGGAGAGAATCATAACACAATGGGTTAAACCTGTCCCCCTTAGGAGGAACCCATTGGATGGACAAAAAAAAGTAGATACATGAGGATATTACATAGATTTTAGTGTTTACGCTAGTATGATTCTAAAAATAGATGCAGACTTTTATCTCATGATTTCAAGACTACTATTTTTCGCATTCTTTGTTGCATCACTCTTCCGTGTTTCAGCACAACCCCAATTAGAATTATTTTCTGTTGCCACAGGGTTTTCTTCTCCTGTCAGTATCGCCAATGCGAATGACGGAAGCAATCGTTTATTTATCGTTGAACGAGGAGGACAAATCAAAATCATCAATCACATTCCTACCGGTACTGTACTCCCTTTACCCTTCTTAAATATTTCTGGGATAATCGCAAGCGGGGGAGAGTCCGGCTTGTTAGGACTCGTCTTTCATCCTCAATTTCCGGACACTCCGTACTTTTTTGTGAATTATACAATAAATGAAACAGGACAGTTAAAGACAAAGGTGGTCAGATACACAGTCTCTGCAGACCCCAATATTGCGGATATAAACTCTGCCTTACAGATTTTAGAAGTAGATCAACCACATGACAATCACAATGCCGGAGATATTAAGTTTGGTCCTGATGGTTACTTATATATCACTATGGGAGATGGCGGCAGTGGTGAAGATCCTGATAATTATGCGCAGGATACGGCCAGTTTATTGGGCTCATTACTCAGGATAGACATTTCTGGTGATGACTTTCCAGCTGATCCCGATGCCAATTATATGATTCCTCCAACAAATCCGTTTGTAGGCTTTCCAGGATATCGCGAGGAATTCTGGTCAATAGGCTTGCGCAATCCCTGGCGTATCAGTTTTGATCGAATGACAGGTGATCTATGGATCGCTGATGTTGGACAGGTGATGAGGGAAGAAGTGAACTTTCAGCAAAATGGAAGTGCGGGTGGACAAAATTATGGATGGTCATGCAAAGAAGGAAACCAAAGCCCATTTTTTAACCCATGCATTCCAGGCCCTTTAACCGATCCAATATTTGACTATGTCCGTGCAGATGGCAGGTCCATCACAGGAGGCTTCGTATATAGGGGAAATGCTTTTTCCAATCTGAAGGGTTATTATGTTGTGGCCGACTATGCAACCGGTAATTTTTGGACGATCAATAGCACCAATTTCAATGACGTAACCAAATTCCCGCTATTATCTAATATCGCTTCCTTCGGTGAGTCAGATAGTGGTGAACTCTATGCTGCCAAGCGTAATAGTGGTACTATATACAGGGTTTTTGACAGTACAGCATGTGAAGATGTTGTGCAGATAAGTGTTCATAATGACAGCCTTTATCTCGCAGATAGTCTCATAAATTCTGATGCACCAGTGACTATAGGTCCGGCAATACAATATTTTAGCCCGAACATAGAATTATCATCTCCGTTCAGTGTGGCTATCAATGCAAACTTTGAAGCACAGACAATTTCGTGCTTTCAGCAAATCATTACCGGACAGTTCTGAATCTAATCTTGCAACCAGGTATCCGAGTCGATCTGTTCAGATTCTTAACAAGATTTCCTGTTAGTCGTATTTTTAAATAGTTCGATCAATAAAACTGGAATTATTTCGTATTTAAATCCACATTTGCACCAAATAAACAAGCTTAAATTTATACTTACTATGAAAATACTTACAATAACTTTATTGGCATCTCTCCTTTTTGCCACTCAAGGCATTACCCAGACACCCAAGGTGGATGAAATAGTAGACGGCTATTTTGAAAATATAGGTGGGAAAGATGCCTGGAGAGCTGTCAAGTCCATGAAAATCACAGGAGACGGTGTCCAGATGGGCATGAATTTTCCTTTGACAGTATTGGCAAAAGAACCCAATTTAAATAAGGTGCTCGTCGAAGTTCAGGGAATGAAGATCATTGAGGCATACGACGGAGAAGTGGCTTGGGCTACTAACCCTTTTGCAGGTATGACTGAACCAACAAAGAAGAGTGATGAAGAATCGGAGCAAATGGGTAGAGAACAATTCCAGGAAGCTTTACTCGATTATAAGGATAAAGGGCATACCATTACCCTGGAAGGAACCGAAGAATATGAAGGAACGGAAGTATACAAATTGAAATTAGTGAAGGCTGATGGAGATGAACGTTTGTACTTCTTTGATACAGAATTATTTGTTCCTGTTGCAGTAAGAACTTTTATGAAAGCCGGCCAATTAAAAGGACAGTCCATTGATAATGTCACCAGTGATTACCAGGATGTCGATGGCTTAATGATACCTTTTAGTATGAAGCAAAAGGTAAATGGTCAGACTATGATGGAAATGATCGCAAAGACGATAGAAATTAATATTCCTATTAGCAATGAAGAATTCTCATTTCCAGGGAAGTAATCTGATTCTATATATTTCCGTTCGCCGGAAAATAGCTCTATAAGTATCAAATGCAGCATCGTCATTCGAAAACAATGCTGCATTTGTATTTTTTGAACTTGATATGGATCAACAGATGCTAAATTTATCCGTTCTATCAAACGCTAAGAAGTCATTGTTTTGATCAACCCATATCAATGATTTATTTCAAATTATAAATTCTAATCTTTTCGAATAATGAAGATATTTCTATCTATTTTTATTTTAACAATATCCCAGATTCTAAATGGGCAACTTTCTACCGAGGATATATCTTTTGGTGATTTAAGGGCTCGCTCGATTGGTCCGGCCACCATGAGTGGCAGAGTCAGTTGTCTTGCTGGCGTCTCCACTGCACCGGAAATAATCTATGTAGGAGCTGCGAGTGGCGGAATTTGGAAATCAATAAGTGCAGGTGCCTCTTTTAAGCCTGTTTTTGATGATCACATTCAATCTATTGGAGACATTGCAATAGATCAGCTTCATCCAGATACTATTTGGGCGGGTACGGGAGAATCCTGGGTGCGTAATAGTGTTTCTGTTGGCGACGGAATTTATGTCAGCAAGAATGGCGGGCTAACATGGGAACACAAAGGTCTTCCGGAATCAGAACATATTGCAAAAGTCCTCGTCC
>JAJCYJ010000676.1 GCA_029262975.1 Saprospiraceae bacterium | reverse complement strand
AAACAATAATAATAAGCACTACAAAAGCCAGGAGACTTTCAAGAAGACTTGATAATTTGCGCATTGGGATAGTTTTTGGGTGTAAATAAATGATTATATTTCTATTACATATAAGACAATTATATGATATGATGCCCCTATTCCCTATTTATCGGAATAAGTAGGCGGTATTCAGCTAATCGCTAAAAAGATTATTATCAAATAATTATTCTACAATTAGAAACGTTTGCCTTTCACTTTTCCTGAAATATTGATCGAAAATTGGGAATTGATTTATAGCGGGATAACACTTCTTTGTCGCTACAACTCAAATCATTTGTGACTTTTTCTATCGCCAAAAATGCCTGCCGACCTTTGGTGGGTCACCAAACTCACGATTTCCGCGCTGCCTGAATCCTGCCCTCTAAGGCGTCATCTCATGGCCGTCAACACTGGCTTAAGCCATTCCAACCAAAGGTCGGCAGGCTCTGCATCTAAGACTATCGTCTTAGGTCTTTTCAAGACTTTATTTCGTTCACATCATGCGGCTTTCCACGCCCGCCACAATAAGAACCTTTCGTTTTCTTTATAAAATTTCTACTCTTCTCCTTACTACTGAATGTCCCCAAGTATGTATCTCTGATCTAACCAATATCATACCATCTTTTTTACTCGATATGATCAATTTCATATCTTAAGGATATACAGAACTGTCATCTGTATGAATGTATTGTTAAGTGCTAAAAAAAGAAAATATTTGAGCTGATCATACTTGCCATGCCGATTGAATTTTTGGCTCTATTAGCATTTGGATGTTCAGCTCTTGCAGGCAAAATATCGCCTCCACCACTTTCAATGAAATTAATTTAATACATAGATGGCAAATGCCCTTCACAAGGATGGAGACGACGTATAAATGAAAAAATTATTTGCGATTCATAATTGAATCCCAGCCATTCCCCCGTTATTAAAGATCCTGATTTCAGCCATAAGTTTGTATATGACCTGGCAACATCCTGACTTCTATTGGCGTCTCCCCTATCGTCTGCCCATCAATATTTAAAGGGTACGCTTCTTTTGTATAAATAGAAAATTTTTCAACCAGAAAATGACTAATAATCGGGTCATTAAAATGCGCTCCCTTAAATACTTTAGTGAATAGTGATAGTATTTTTAGCCGGCTGGTATCTCTGACAACTAATAGGTCAATTTTTCCGTCATCAAATTGAGCTGGAGGCGCCATCTTCATATTATTCCCTGAATACATTGTATTACAAGCAACGACAAAGGTAAATTGACCCTCAAGGATTTTATCATCAAAAACAATCTTTGCCGGTCTTATCTTTTTTCTTATAATTTCAATCAAAGCTGCAAGATTATAACGCTGACCTCTTGACCAGCGCATTTTCTCTGCTCGAATATTTACATCAACCGGAATGCCCCAGCCCAACACATTAAAGCCATAAATCAGCTTTTGCTTTGTTCTCACTTCAAAAAGATCCAGTTTTCTGAATTGCCTCCGGATTATCTTTTTAACTGCTGACATACGGTCAAGACAGTCAAGATCGTGCATCAATGAATTACCGGTACCTGCCGGGACCATACCAATTGGAACCAACACATTATCTTCCCGGGACATCATGCCATTGATCACTTCATTCATAGTGCCATCACCCCCGATTACACAAATACTCTCCCAACCATTTAATTCTAAAGTTCTGCCAAGATCGATCGCATGGCCAGCGAATTCGCTGATATGGATGTCAAAAAAGATATTTGCTTTTTGAAATTCCTTCTTTACCTTTTCAAGGATCAATTTTCCTTTCTTATGACCACTTTCCGGATTTACAACCAAATGGATTTTGCGCATATGGTATTTATAATAATTATATCTCTACCTTTATTTCAGTGTATAGACCAATATTTATGATTGCTTTTGGCCTTCGTTCATTTTTTTTCATTCGCAAAATGAAGGAGCGTACTTCAAAGTATTTGAAGTCAGAGTGCCAGAGCACTCTGAAGCAACTGAACCCGAAAGGGAGTCGAGCAATTTGCGGACCCTTTTAAATTTAGCTGTAAGCCTCTTCGAGGTTCGCTTAGCCAGATGCCATGTATAGGCATCCGATCACGCCAAGGAGCGTGATTATGTAAGCTCATGCTTTCCCAACGCTTCTTTTGATACTGCATATACTTCGATTTCTTGCTACTGATTTGAATCAACTGAAATTTCTTAGTTTAAAAAAGACTTTAATCCCCACTTTAAAAGGTTCAGAACCGGAATGGTTTTCAACCATTGTTGAAACCAATGTGCCAGAGCACATTGGAATGACTGAACCCGTCAGGGGTGTGAGCCTGAAATACCAACCCATTCGCTTTCGCGGTTTATTTGATTCTGCATTAACAACAATCCTTCATTGTGAAATTGAATATAGTGAAATTTCATAGTATAATTACATCACTAGTTCCAAATCTAAAAGGTTAAAATCTATTATTAGGGTCAATTAAAAATGATAAATTTCAAAATTATAGAATACACGTGCTATCCTTTAAATTTCTAATTTGTTTAAATGCTCTTGTCGTCCTTACCCAACTTATAAATCGTATTCTGAATAGCACCTTCAAAGGTCTCCCCTGTTTTGTCTTTCAATGTATATTTAATTTCCATGATCCATGTTGGCTCTATTTCATCTATAAAAAGATGTACCTTTTTGTTCTTATATTCAATTTTGCTAATTACAAGCTCTTTTTCATCATATCTTTTAGAACCATATCTATGAGTGCGTTTTAATTGCCATGTATTAACAGTATAATTTCCAATTTGGCTGGCTGAATTACTGTTAAGTTCATTCGTGAATTCTAATTCTATGCCATCATTGAGCGCCCTAAGATTAACTGGGAAATTAAACTTTTTACCTGTATATCGAATGCGATATAATCCTCCGGCCTGAAGTACCTGGCTGGTCGCCCAGGCGGTCATAGCACAAGCATACATTTGTCCGTCATCCGGATGAAAGCGGCCTCTTACCAGACCTGAAGGAAAGTCCGGAAGAGGAAGTTGTATCATCCCCCCTTGCTTCACCCCTTCAACTTCTTCATGCAATACTTGAAATACCCTGCCGTAACCATATGAAATATTTAGTAAGCTACCATTGAGTGGACCCCATTGCTCACTTTCTGCCCATAATAATTCAGACGGCGATCGGTCATAGCGCATATCAATCCAGCAAAGTGGCGGTATCATAGCACTATCTGTTGTATCTGAAGGCGCACCATAACCATACATATTACCGTAAAACCCTCCTTCAGTGACATGATTAATCCGGTTCATCGGGTTCCAGTATCCTTCCTGGTCCGTCACATAAAATGATCCGTCAGGGTTCCGACATACCCCATTGGCAGCCCTGAATCCTTGAGCAAGTATAGTAGAGGTTTTGCCCTCATCACTCACCTTGATAAGTGTTCCATGTTGAGGAATTAAAGCATCACGTGCATGCCTTCCACTTTTGGCATAGTAAAAATTTCCTGCTTCATCAACTTGTAGTCCCATTGCAAATTCGTGAAAATGCTCAGTTACTTCATGATCCGTATTGAAGGCTTCGTAATAGTCTGTCTCGCGATCTCCATTCAAATCTTGCAACCTGACTAACTGATCCCTGCAAGTGACATAAATTTCGTTTTTATAATATACAATGCCCAACGGTTGAAATAATCCAGTCGCAATACGTTGCCAGGTCAGTCTTCCATCCGGAGAAGTGATATTTCCTATGATCCAGACATCTCCATCGATCGTACAGACAACTGCCTCATCTGTATCTGGAATAAAATCAATGCCCGTCGGTCTTATTCTTGCTTTCCAGGGATTGGTAAGCGGAAGACTCAGTATATCAGCAGTATAAGCGTGCTCTTCTAATCCGACAATCACTTGTGATGTCACTTGATCGTTATAAAGGGCCTGACTACCATTTGTAAATTGCATCAAATCCAGATTATCCTGATCCGCATGTGCAATTTTTCCGAGATTGTCTTTGGCATCTCTTGAAATATATAATTTTAATTTTACCGACTGCCCCGGTGCAATTTCTAAATTGGAAAAACCATTTTTAGTTTTTAATTGCGCTGCTCCTTCAGTCCTGATTTGTACACCCACTGATTGTGTGGCAATCCGCATTGAAAGCTTCGATTGAATGTTCGAAATATTCATGGTTCTGACAAATACAGGTCCAGAATCTGATTGAATTAAATCATAGGATTCTAATACTTCAGCTTGTCCTACTGTATATTTTATAATTACACGATCTTCATGTCTGTATAGTCCTTTATAGCGGGCCCAATTATGTGGTAGTGGCCCAAATCGTCTGCCGTCTACAGCTTTCAATCTCGGATCCGTATAAGAGCCATTGTGAGGATTCTCCCATCCAGGACTGACAGGAGTTTCAAAATGCAAATCTCCAACAGTACGTGGGTAGATATTGTGCCGTTCATTCATCAGGATAGCCTGGTAATCTATAAACCCCTCTCCTGTCCAGGCCCCAGCCACCCTCATGAGATCAGCATCAAACATAATAAAAGTATTGCCTTTAGCAATACCGCCTTCTCCTTTATCCAATCTAATAGCTATTCCTTTATATGCAAAATTTTGATTTGTAAGTGGTTCATTTGCCAATGGAGACCGACCACCGGATATCACTCTTGGCGCAGTCGTAGAATCCGCCAATTCATATGTATTAATTAGAAAATTCCCATAATCCATATCAGACCATGGCGTATATTCGGTAGCCATGGGTCCTTCGATACTTCCTTTTGGAAGTCCAGCCAGGTATTTCGAATCTATTTCAAAATATTGTTCTGGATGCAGCTCTTTTATAAATTCTTCCCTGATAAATTGAATGACTGCATATTTCTGTGTGGGCACGAGTTGCACTTGTGGAGTCATCAATCCATATCCTCTGCTCAATGTCTCGTACATAGCATATGGATCACTCCCATTTTTAAATGTATCTGCCCAAAATTTAGTTGCATTCGGCAGACTGCCCGGTTGACCAGGATCACCATGACATGTATAACAGGTCGTTTTATATATGTCCCTTCCAGTATTAAAAGAACCTTCGTCCAAACCTGATATCAATCTGGCATGATCAATATTCTTCTCATACTCCGCTAATGCAGCTTCCGGAATTAGAAATCCGGAAATCTGAGAATTTTCAAATTGTGGTTCAGACGGGAAACATGAGCTTATATAAAAAGTCGAAAAAATAAAAGCAATTACAATCCATTTCATATAAGGGAAAGATAGCAAATTTCTTGTACGTGTCGATAGAGACTTATATCAATATCGCTCATGAAGATGAATGCTACGCCAGCAATTCATTGACCACTTTACCGTGGACATCGGTCAGACGATATCTCCTCCCCTGGTGTTTGAAAGTCAATCGTTCATGATCTACGCCCAGAAGATGAAGCATCGTAGCATGAAAGTCATGGACATGTACTGGATCTTTGGTGATATTATAACTAAAATCATCGGTTTCACCATAGGTGGTGCCGGGTTTAACACCTCCGCCAGCCATCCAAACAGTAAAGCATCGTGGATGATGGTCACGACCGTGGTTGGTCTTTGTCAACCTGCCTTGACTGTATACTGTTCTTCCAAATTCGCCGCCCCATACAACTAAAGTATCCTCTAAAAGTCCTCGGCGTTTTAGGTCAGTCACAAGTGCTGCGCTGGCCTGATCCGTATCCCTGGCCTGAAGTCTTAAGTCATGGGGCAAATCTGTGTGTTGATCCCATCCCATATGGTACAACTGGATAAATTTTACATCCCGTTCTGCTAGTCTTCTGGCTAAAAGACAATTTGCGGCAAAGGTTCCTGGTCTGCGTGCGTCTTGCCCATAGAGCTCATAAACTTCATCAGGTTCACTGGCAATGTCCATAGCCTCCGGGACTGAAGTTTGCATTTTATATGCCATTTCATATTGGTTAATCCGTGAGTATATTTCCGGATCTCCAAATTCTTTTGCTCTTATTTCATTCAATTGTGCCAGAT
>JAJCYJ010000675.1 GCA_029262975.1 Saprospiraceae bacterium | reverse complement strand
CATTTATTAACTGGGCACATTTCGCTATTGAATTAGGAGGAAATAGTACAAGTGGTTTAGGTGTCAATGATAATCAGTTTTATGACAATCATATATCTGCCCCTGACATACCTTATGCTCATCCCCTGGGGGCCGACGGATATATCGGTAAGTGCCAGAATAATGAATTTTTCAGAAATTATATAGTTAGTTGCAGAACCGCTTCCCAGATCAATGGAAACAATAATTGGGTTCATCATAATATTATCCGGGAGATGCGGCGATCTCCTTCCAAATTACAAGCAACAGCGCACGCTTTTATAATTGGAATATATGACGCAAATTTGGCAAGTGAAGAAAATCGCTTTGATCACAACCTGATTATAGATACTGATGAAGCTGGATTTCTAATTAGGGGATATGGCATACCTACAGGAAAGGCAAAAAACAACTATATACGAAACAATATTATTTACGAGACTGGAAAGGCGCCTTATAATAATGCATATGCTAGTGGTACGGCTTTACTTATTTTTGATGAAAGCAATGGGATAGATTCTAATATTTTTCAGAATAATTTATTTTATAGTAGTATTGATTCGGCATTGATTTATATCCAGGATAGTGCCCTTTATTATACTCCGAATAATTATAATTTACTCAATGGAACCACAGGAGATACAATTGAGCAAAATATTTTTGGAGAACCCCTTTTTACCAATTTATTGGATAGCAACTATATCCCATTAGAACCTTCACCGGCCGTGAATGCCGGTATTGATGTAGGCATTGCGATTGATTACGACATGAATAATAGGTTCATCGGATCTTCTCCGGATATCGGACCCTATGAAACTCTGTATATATCATGTCCTCTAGATCGACAGATAAATGAAGATCCTATTCTGTCATTCAGTTATGGTGCTCAGAATACAATCATCTCAACGGGAGTAGTCCATACTAACTCTGAAGTAGCATTTAAGGCGGGTCAGTCAATTATACTCAATGGCGGATTTAATTCACAATCCGGAAGTGATTTCAAGGCACTGATAGAAACTTGTATGGAGGATCGTTAAAGGTTGAAATTAGAAATTCTGATCATTTTTTTAATTATCAACAATGATTAATAAAGCATTTGGATTTGAAATTATGACTAAAATAATTTTGGTAGATTGTTCCATCAAGACTCAATGATGTTATTGACTGTAATAATTGCGAAATCAGTTTCATACTTCATTAAGGAATATTAAACAATTCAGACCCTGTCACTTTAATTTCACTAGCACTTTCATAAATTTAGATAATATGCTATTTTGGTGATATGGTTGAAAGCTATCATTATGTAATCGTGACGATAGATTCAATCATTCCTAAATAGAAAGGACCGATAATTTCATGAATTAAAAATATATTTCTGTGGAAACACTTGCATCCAGACCTACACTCCAAACCGATCGAATCAAACTACCATTGACATACGATACAGCACTTATGATGGAGGAGATTCGCGCATTAAATTTTCGAGACTTTATATACTACAATGTATGTATGTTGACGCACCCTTTTCGGAAGAATAAGGATGAAGAAATCTTAGATGCTGCCGATGGTTCCTGGGCGGAATGGCGAGATTCCGGTTTTCTGAAAGATTCACCTTATATGTTAAGTATTGTCAATGAATTCCGGCAACATTGTACGATTACTCTTGTCAGATTGCTTCGTCTTGAGGCTGGCGCAGTCATCAGAGAACACACGGATCCAACTTTAGGGCTTCATATACAGAAGTCTGTGATCAGATTAACGATTCCTATTCAAGTAGAAAAAGGTGTTGACTTTTTCCTGAATGGAACAATTGTTCCGATGCTCCCTGGAGAGTGTTGGTATCTGCGACTTACAGATCCTCATCAAATAGTAAATGGCAGTCAGTCAGAACGAATAAATATGACGATCGATATGGTTCCGAATGAATGGGTGAGGAAGTTGATTCTGGGTTAGTTTCCGAAGTCGATCCTGTATTTTTTATATTGTTATTCATAAGATAATCGTTGTAGTTACTTTCGACCGTCTATACTTTGAGCATTTTGTCTACGGCAATTTTGAAAGAGGGATTGTGATTTAGCCACGTATAGTTCAAATAGGATAGGCATCTTTTGAAGGAGCAGGATTGCTTGCGTGATCCTATTGGGAAAATCTTAATGATATCTCTTTAATATAAAAGCCACTGGAGTAGGCAACTACAATCTGCTCACCTCAATAACAAAGATCGCTTGGGGATCTTTGTTATTTCGGTTCCTTGGGCTATATATCCAACACATTAGAACAAGTTCGGCGGAACCACCAATGAATACTTTAAGCCACAAAGTGAAAGATCGCCTGTGGATCTTTCTCTTTGTGGTTCCCTCGGCTGACGCCTCGGTCATCCTGCAGTCAGATCTCAATGCCGGATCACTCTGTGATTTGGGTATTTTTATTGAATGACTTTCGCTCAAGCACGCTTGGCGACCGAAGGAAGCCAGGATTGCTTACGCGATCCTATTGGGACCCTGCAGTCAGATCTCAATGCCGGATCACTCCGTAATCCTATCATTTTCATTGATATCCCAACACTCAAGCGAGCTTGGTGTTGGGATATCAATGAAAATGCCTGATGCTTTCGCATCAGGCATTTCGATCATTCGTGATCCCGGCAGGATTCGAACCTGCGACCTGCTGATTAGAAGTCAGCTGCTCTATCCAGCTGAGCTACGGAACCATTTCTTCTTTCTCTATTCTTTTAAAATACATTCAAATCTTATATTCAATCGCTGCTCCCTGCCTGCTCACCGCAGGTAGGCAGGTATCCAGCTGAGCTACGCCTGCCTGCTTACCACAGGTAGGCAGGGAACCATTTCTCCTTTATCCATTTCTTTCCATATCCAGATTTAAGATAAATCTCTCTTTTTCTCGCCTCATCTCTCGTTTCAAAATCCTCATAGAAAAACATTTCCCATGGAATAAATCCTTTTGTCGATTTCGTCTTTCCTCTATTATGCTCTTTAATTCTTCGGTCCAAATTCGATGTCAAACCTACATAGAATCTGCCATCTTTCTCACTCCTTAGTACATATACTAAATACATTCAAAACTTAAATTCGCTGCTCCCTGCCTGCTCACCGCAGGTAGGCAGGTATCCAGCTGAGCTACGGAACCATTCTTCGCTTATCAAGCTGAGTTACACCTGCCTGCTTTCCACAGGTAGGCAGAGAACCCAAAAAACTTAAGAAAACCGGTATTCTGCCCGTCAGCAGTCCACCAGAATTCTTAAGCGGGTGCAAATTTATTCCTATTCACCTAAAACCACAACATGATTATGGTTATTTTAGAGATTTCTATTCATTCACCTCCTAA
>JAJCYJ010000674.1 GCA_029262975.1 Saprospiraceae bacterium | reverse complement strand
TATGGCAAGTCATGGAAGAAGATTATACAAGGGATAAAAGCAGAAGATTTTGTAAGGGTTGTTCGAGAAGATTTTAAAGTCAAAGGGTTGTTATATGCAGGAACGGAGACAAGATTGTATATCTCATATAATGATGGAGATTTTTGGGAACCAATTCAATTAAATTTACCCATCTGCCCAATTACCGATCTTACTTTCCAGGATAACGATCTTGTCATAGCCACGTCAGGTCGGTCGTTTTGGATTCTTGACGATCTGACTTCTATCCAGCATGGAAGAAAATCTTTATCCGATGAGGCTTACATATACACCCCTAAGCAATCATATAGAGTAAATGGTAGTGGCAGATCCAGGCCAGGAACAGTTATGGGACAAAATCCATTATCCGGGATCACTTTTGATTATTATCTGCCTGCGGATCTACCAGACTCTTCTGTTTTAACTATAGATGTATTAGACGAGCAAGGTGCCATACTTCGAACCTTTAGCAGTAAAAAGCCAAAAGGATTTAAACGTTTTACGGGTGGTCCTGGGATGCCAGCATTACTTCCTCTTAAATCCGGTGTAAACCGATTCAATTGGGATATGACTCGTAGTCCTGTTCCTGCTGTAGACAATATTTTCTTATTAGGAGGATATTCGGGGGCGATGGTTCCACCAGGAACTTATACATTCAAATTAAAAGTAGATAATCAAGAAGCAGAGATGAAAGCCGTACTTCTTGCTGACCCTAGAATTGAAGCGACGATGTCCGAGTATGCGAACCAATATGCGCGTATGCTGGAGATCGAAGAAATTGCCCGAAGTGTTCAGGATGATGTCTCCAAGATGAGAAGTGTGAAAGAAAGTATAGAAGCTATTAAGACGAACTTTAAAGATGTCACCGAGGCAGACTCTCTTATAAAACACGCTGATAAAATTTTTGAGGCAATTGAAACTTGGGAGAAGAAATTAATACAACCAGACCAGAAAACTTTTCAGGATGTGATTAATTTTCCAAATCGAATGAATGCTGAAGCTATGAATTTATTGGGGCGAATGAGTGGTATGTATCCTGCTCTGACGGAAGGAACGGAGAAAAGATTAACAGACTTAAGAGAAGATTATAAGTCTATACAGAAAGAAAAAGATCAGATTATTAATGTTGCCTTCAGAGAATTCAATGTCGCGTTTAAAGAGGCTAATATTGATATGCTTAGATTCCCTCAGGAATAGTATAACTATTTCGAATATTTTCAGGCATACTTTGTTTGGCTGTTAACATTAGATCTTTATAGAATTGGATACCTCCTTTAGAGAGAAGGTTGCCAAAGAGAGCCTTCTCATCTTTTATATAAATTTGGAACAGACAACCATTGGAGAAATAAATGTCTGATTCGAGAAGAATCTCTCCATTTCCGAGGTATATTTTACGTGCCAGAGGAAGACATTCCTTAGGGATACCTGGCATCGGTTGATTGGAAACATAACCCATTTCCTGATAAATGGCCTTTTTGCCGTCCTGGTTCATACTTAATGGTATGGTATTGAATAGATAGTCGATGTGATCGGCATTATTTAGTAATAAATCAGTTGTCTCTTTGTTAATTCCTTCAACAGAAAATCCTTCAGGCACAATCATCGGGGAATTCGGGACTACAGCGATTACGGTTTTATTCTCACCTGGATTCTTACAAGAAGCGAATAAGTAAATAGCACTGAGCACGACAAAAATCGTTGATTTATATTTCATAAGATCACGAAGGTATTATTCTTTATCCAAGTCCTAAAATGAACACTAAATTTTTTGAAATCTTCCTTGACTTTCGATTCCGTTTTCGAAAAGAAAATCTATAACATAAACTCCTGATGCCAATGATACTACCGAACTTTCTAATGTTGGATTGTGCTTACGCAAGACTAATTTTCCTGACATATCATATATACTCATTTTAATCAAAGCAACATTTGACTTTATATCGAAATACAACATATCACTTGTGGGATTCGGTGCAATCACAACTTCGATGCTTTCCTGGTTTTCAGGGTACACTGGCAATGGACCTTCATAGACACGAAATTTATCAATACCTCCTTCTACTAGATGTCCTGAATCGGTTCTGTCTGAAGCGTGAATTTCGAGATGTACCACTTTAGCTCTTTTATATATTTCATCAACATAAATAAGAAGTGAATCTCTCCATCGGCCTCCGGAAAGTTCGTCTCTCACTAGAAAATGTACAAGGGTACGGTTCGAGTTGGCCACTAAATAAATTAACAAGCTGTCATTAGGAGGGGAATCTCCGCCACCATTAAAAAACCAGGGTGTGATCTCTATAATCGCATTTTTAAAATCACTGACATCAATTGGTGGTGATCGCAAAATAGTCGTTCCATCATCTACATCATCAGCTCCTACGCTTGTATCAAAATTACCCGTGATAAAACAGTATTCATTTAGATCTGTATCGATATCACCGGCGGGATTTGATAACCGACCTCTGTAAAATGTAGCTTTGGGTATCTCTCGCGTCCATATTCCACGCTTAGCATCTCCTGAAACAGTCCATCCCAAATCGACAAAAAAGTCATCCTCATATCCTGACTCCAACACAATCGGATCAATAAGCCCAGTTGAGATTGATCGAGTGACGAGTTTATTTTTATATCCCCAGGCACCTACATAGATATCATAAGTGTCCATAGGAACAACTGCCTGATAAAGCCCATCTCTGTCAGTTGATGCCTCTATCTTCCTGAATCGTGATTGTATAATGAGCTGCGCATTACGCAATGGTTTGCCTTCCATGTCAGTTACGTTGCCCGCTATACCGATCACAGAACCACGTCTAAATAATCGAACATCGATTTCCGTAACCTCTCCTGGGGTTAAAGTAACGGTGATCGTCTCCGATTCATAGTCTGGATGTTCGATGATTACCTGATATTCGCCACCATTTGTAGTACCTGTCTTAAACGCACCATCAGCCTTGCTTAATTCTTTGGTTATGTCAACATCATCAAGAGATACAACTGCAGCATTTATAGGTGCCCCAGAAACAGCATCGATAATCGATCCTTCAAGATAAGCGGCCTTCTTATATTCAGGTTGTAGAACAAATAATCCACCTGTAATGTCACTCACCAGGATAAGACCTGAAGGTAAAAAAGGATAAACTCCCCAAGCTCCTTCAAATCCCGACCCACCGTTCGTATATGTATCATATTGCCCAACTTTGACAAGATTGTCAGGTCTGTGAGCATCTATAATAACAACTCCTTCGGTATACCATGAAGTCACTAAGAATCCCTTGTAATAATGAGTATTGTGAGGTATCACTCCTGCATCTTTAACAGGCTGATATTGATCCAGTCTTATTGGGCTTTCAATATCCCTTATGTCATAAGAATCCAGAAATGCATTGGGTCGTTCATCGGTTGTGAATACGTATTCACCATCATCTGAGTACCATGCATTATGGGTAAAAAAGGAAGAGGTCTGTGTACGACTGATGAGTTTAGGATTTGCCTTGTCGGAGATATTATAAATGCCTAATCTTCCTTCATTGATTTCAGACGTAAAAAGCGTATCTCCTTTCGTAATCACATCGTGACTGTATCGTTCATCTTCAGCCCCAATGAAAACTGGATTCAATGGGTCTGTAGCTATATCCAACATTATTATTCCGCCATTGCCAAGGTTGCATCCTGATAAATATGCTATGCCAAGAGTGGTATCAATCCATAGGTTATGGCAAGTCTTAAGTGCATCGGTCTCTGTACCGACGGTTAACACCTCTTTATATAATTTAGTAGTTACTTGCCCAGGAGCCTCACTCATATCAATTATGGTTAATCCATCTTCTCCTCTCTGAGTGATCTGATAGATGTAATTACCATAAGATTTATAGTCCCTCCATATTGATTCTGCTCCATCAATAGTACTTATTAGCTGTGGCTCAGATGGGTTTTGAAGACTATAAATCCTGCATTCTTTTAAAGTTCCTACCACTGCATATTCTATTCCTGCTTCATCTACAAATCCCCAAATATCATTGGTCTCCAAGCTATGCTTCACCTGAGAGACTAAGCCAAGATTAAAGTTTTTCTGACCTTGGGTCCAGATTGAATTCAGGAGCAAGAAAAAGAAGAGTATGTATAACTTCATATAAAATAGACTTAATTAGGCTTGTAAGCTTAAAGAAATAAACGTTTATCTTATTGCATCTGATGCTATTTATTAATCTATTTGTAGCTTCATTTATAGATAAACACAATTGATTCGGCGCTTCTATAAATACAAAACATGAATATGAAAATTTATCATAACCCGCGATGTCGCAAAAGCAGGGAGACATTAAGTTTGCTTGAAGAAAAAGGTCAAAGTCCAGAAATCGTCCTATATCTGGAAGATACGCCTTCAGTTGAAGAATTAAAATCCATCATTTTAAAACTCGGTATAACACCCTTTGAATTAATAAGAAAAAGTGAATCAATTTTCAAAGAACAATATAAAGGGAAAGAATTGACCGATGATCAATGGATACAGGTGTTAATTAAGCATCCTAAACTGATTGAGCGCCCTATAGTAATAAAAGGAAAGAAGGCTGTAATTGGTAGACCACCTGAAAATGTCCTTGAGTTGATTTGATAAGGTATTCAGTATGATTAGTGCAATAATTAAATTTTTGGTATCCAAACATGGTCTATAAATTTAAGTGAAGCCAATATTTTTGTATATTCCTTGCTCGGAGGTTTTTGATCAAATTTTAAAATAAAATATGTCGCAACTCAAACCGCTAGCCATTGAATCCATTCCCAAGGCACTTGTTAGAGCAAAACATTATCGATTACTAAATGAACCCTGGCAGGCCGAAAGTATTTGTAAGGATATATTACGTGTGTCCCCGGAGCAACAAAAAGCTTTGCTCTATTTAATTCTGTCAATAACCGATCAATTTGGGTCTCAAAGAAGAACTGCTGAAGTCGAGGCAAGAAAATTGTGTGCCCAGTTAAAAAGTGAATATGAACGGATTTATTATACTGGAATCATCGCGGAAAGGGCTGGCAAAATAGCCTTGAAACGCGATACACCTAGAGCTTCATTTATAGCTTTTGAGTATTATCATGAAGCCATGAATTATTTTGAAAAAGCTGAAAAGATTCACCCGGACGGAAATGAAGATGCTGTACTAAGATGGAACGCATGTATGCGTGCAATTGAGCAATTTAACTTGCATGCAGCTCCAAAAGAAGATCGTGCTCAAGCCTTTCTTGAGTAAGTATATTTTATACTCCGGTCATCGCTTCAATGGAGGGAATTTTTTCTTTCTCTTCCCAAAAATTTTGCGCGCAAGAATAGTGATGGGATCATAAAACCTATCAATGACCCTTTCTTTCATCGGTATTATCGCGTTGTCTGTAATATTGATATGCTCCGGGCAGACATCGGTACAACATCTGGTAATATTGCACATACCCGATCCATATTCATTCTTGATCTCCGATAATCTATCCTCAGTATCCAACGGATGCATTTCTAAACTAGCGACACGAATCATATATCTCGGTCCAACAAATTCATCCTTCTTGTCATGGTCGCGTAAAATATGACATACGTTTTGACATAAGTAACATTCTATACACTTCCGGAATTCCTGCACACGATCGACATCTTCCTGGTACATAACATATCCTTTTGCCGTCTTTGATTCTGCGGCTAATTTAACTGGCGTTATCCTTTTATTTTGTTTGTAATTCCATGATACATCCGTAACCAGATCTTTCATAATAGGAAAAGTCTTCATTGGTGTAATTGTAATGGTTTCTTCAGGACCATATTCATTCATCCTGGTCATACAGGACAATTTAGGTTTTCCATTTATCTCCATGCTACAAGAGCCACATTTGCCTGCTTTACAATTCCATCTTACGGCTAAGTCATTGGCTTGTTCAGATTGAATTTTATGAATGACATCAAGGACTACCATTCCTTCTTTTACCTCAGTTTCGTACGTCAGTAAATCTCCTCTTTCATTATCTCCTCTGTAAATTCTAAATTTTCGATGAGCCATATTATATACAATTAGAAATTGGAATATTCAATTTTATAATTTTCTTTCTTCTACTATTTCTTTTTCAAGGTCTTCAATCGTCGACTTTGCTATTCTTTCAAGTTCGGGATCAGGTTCGGGGCGTTCTACCTTACTAAGGGACATAATACCATCAGCTCCTTTTTTCGTAACGATATTATATTTATGCCAATGATCTTGTTCTCCGGGAAAATCGGAACGGGTGTGCGCACCTCTGCTTTCTTCTCTTAACAGCGCAGCCCGCGCTACTGCTTCAGCCGTTATTAGAAGATTTCTCATGCCAAGTGCTTCATGCCAGCCCGGATTAAACTGACTGGATCCTTTTGCCTTAACAGTTTTATATTCTTCTTTAAGTGCTTCTAATTCAGCTATTCCTTTTTCAAGTAATTCTTTAGATCTTATAATACCTACATGATGTTGCATATTCATTTCCAATGCCTCATGCATGAGATATGGATTTGCACCAGATTCACGGTTTAATATATCAGTCGCGCTTCTGATAATGCTCTTAACCTGCTTTTCGTTCACAGCTGAATGTTCTTTCACATTTCGTGCATAATCAGCAGCATTTTTCCCCGCGAGATATCCAAAGACAAGGAGATCAGATAGCGAGTTGCCGCCAAGTCTATTAGCTCCATGTAATCCTGCAGCACATTCTCCACAAGCAAATAATCCTGATATGGAACTCATGGTCGTATCAGGATCAACTTTTATCCCCCCCATAAAATAATGGCACGTCGGTCCAACTTCCATCGGCTCTTTTGTAATATCCAACTCAGCTAACACTTTAAACTGATGATACATTGATGGAAGTTTCTTTTTAATATCTGCTGCACTTCTTTGTGTAGCAATATTGAGATAAGCGCCACCATGTTTTGATCCGCGACCTGCTTTTACTTCTTCATTTATGGCTCGAGCAACGACATCTCTTGTAAGAAGTTCAGGAGGACGTCGCGCTTTTAAGTCTCCTGCTAGCCATCTTGCAGCTTCCTCTTGAGTATCCGCCGTTTCAGATTTGAATCTATCTGGAACATAGTTAAACATAAATCTTGTGCCTTCACTATTTAAAAGGATACCTCCTTCACCACGAACACTTTCTGTAACCAAAATGCCTTTTACAGAAAGAGGCCATATCATGCCCGTTGGATGAAACTGATTAAATTCAAGATCCATTAGTTCTGCGCCAGCTTCATACGCCAAGGCATATCCATCACCTGTATATTCCCAACTATTGGAAGTTACATCCCACGCTTTTCCTCCACCACCTGTCGCGAAAATTATTGATTTAGCCTTAAAAATGACAAAAGTTCCTGTTTCTCGCCACATACATACTAC
>JAJCYJ010000673.1 GCA_029262975.1 Saprospiraceae bacterium | reverse complement strand
TGCGTTGATTATGGCAATAAGGCATCCTGATATCTCAATACTCGGCATATCGACTTCGGGAGGGAATGTCCCTCTTGATAAAGTTGTTCAGAATGTCTTGTACGTACGCGAATTATGCAACTCAAATATTCCTGTTTACCGTGGAGAAGCGAAACCGTTAAAAAGAAGCTTAGGCACTGCGGATTTCATTCATGGCAAAGATGGCCTGGGAGATATCGGTCTTAATTTAACAGGACGTAGACCCGACAAAGGCAATGCAACTCAGCGGTTGATCGATGCTATTAAGGCGAATCCTCATGAAGTTGAACTAATCTGTCTTGGTCCACTTACCAATATTGCCCATGCAATAAATCAAGATCCTGAGACTATAAGTAAAGTCAAGCGCATCTACATCATGGGTGGATTAGTGACCCTTCCGGGAAATGTCACACCCTTGGCTGAGTATAACATATGGGCAGACCCTGAAGCAGCAGATATTGTATTGAAAGCCCCTGTTCGTTGCACCATGATTGGCTGGGATACGACACTGAATTGCTCGGATTTTTCATTGGATGAACTTGAAGAAATAAGAAATATCAAAACAAAGTATGCCATATTTGCGGCTGATATTCAACAACAAAGAATTAAATGGATGCGTGCTCATGCAGAAAAGGTAGCTGTAAATTTGGCTGATGTATTAGCTATGGCCGTTGTTCTTGATGATAGTCTGGTGATTGATAGAAGAGATTATAGTATGCATGTAAAAGGGGGTGAAGATAATAGTGAATTCCGCGGATTTATAGAAGCTTCCAGTTGTTCCGCGGGCTTTTGCACTGATTATATACATAAGGTGGATAGAGCCCGCTTCTTCGAATTTATTAAAAGAAGTCTAGGTTGAAAGGCCTTTGACATTACTTAATGACTCAAAGAATATTCAAAATTCAAAGTGAGAATGAAAGTATACAGGACGAATAAATTGCAGGAATTTTATACTGATGAACGTTGCTTTATAACTGAGATTTTAAATAACGAAGAGAACAGAGATATTTCGATGGCAAAAGCCCGCGTAGCTCCAGGGCAAACTACCCAACGACATTCACTAAAAGGCATAGAAGAGATTTACTATGTCCTTCAAGGTCAGGGTATAGTTACAATAGATGACCAATCAGAACACTTAACACAAGGCGATTGTGTAATAATCCCAAAAGATATACCTCAGTTTATTGAGAATACGGGTGATCAATTTCTGGAATTTCTTTGCATTTGTCGACCGGCATTTGAAATAGAAAAGTATAAAGTACTTGGCGAATGAAAGAATTGCAATTAGGAAAAGAGGAGGGAGCGTTGATTCAATTGATGCATGCCAATGCATATACTCCTGGATGTTATCGACAGGTTTGTTCACATATAGAGGATTATAAAATTGTATTACCTGAACAACGGCCTTTATGGTCTGATTCAGATCCCAAACAGATGAATTCATGGCAAATTCTGGCAAATGACCTCATCGATCACATGGATCATTTGAATCGAAAAAATGTAATTGGAATGGGCCATTCGATGGGAGGTATCGCATCCTGGTTGGCCGCAATAAAACGTCCAGACTTATTCAGTCGGTTAGTCCTTATCGATCCAGTTATTTTGCCTAAGTGGGGAACACGTATCATCAGATGGTTGCCATCGAATATTAAGATAAAATATTTTCCACCTATTAAAATAGCAAGTAGAAGAAAGGACCGATGGGAGAGCATGGCTACAGCCAAAGAGTACTTTCTGTCGAAAAAGTTTTTTCAAAGATTTGACCCTGCAGCTATGGAAGATTTTTTAAATTATGGTCTGCAAGAAAGAGATGGTTATGTTCAGCTTGTATATCCACGAAAGTGGGAAGCAAGGGTGTATGCCACGCCTCCTAATGTATGGAAGGTGATGGGTAAGTCTCCATGCCCGATTACAATTATTCGTGCAACATATTCAGATGTTATTTCAGACAAAAGATGGAATGCTATTCAAAAGAAAGTAAAGAATGGTCATTTTATTGAAATCGAGAATGCCGGCCATCTCGTACCTTTCGAACAGCCCGAATTATGCGCTGAAATTATAAATGATATTTTGAAAGTTGATAATTAGAATCCATTCATGGCTGATGTGTAGATCGACAAGGAGTGTAATTGCAAAATGCCTATTTGCGGATTCTCCCATATTTGAAACACACTAGATAGTCGATTCCAGATATTTTTTTTTGGACTCGTGTCAACAATTTTATATACATTTTATAAATGCGGAGAATGAACTGTATACTAATAAGGTGCCTTTAACTTCTTGACATGATTCTTGAATAGAATGCAGTCGGTGTTGTTCATTGGTTTTATGCTCTATTTAGAATAGAAATTTCCTTTGCATCTTAATCTTCGCTTACAATTCTTGGTTTTCCTTTCTTAATCTTTTTACTAATTACTTTGCGAGACTTTTTAAGTGGCAATTGCTTTATATATTTTTTCAACTTTTTTCTATCGACCCTTTCCCGACGAAGAATTGTTTTTTCAATTGTAACTGGAATTTCTTTGATTATTTGCTCACTTTTATCTGCTGATTGATTTAATTCTAGAAGCATTCGTTCATTTTTATTTTTAAGCTTCTGAACTATTTTATTGAGTTTCTTGAGTTGCTTTTTATACTTTTTTCGTGGTTCTTTTTTCTTTGATTCCTTTGCAGAATTTTTCTTTACTGTATCTATATTAGAAGTTGAAACAACAGCCACAGGTGAGGCATACGAAGAGAGGGGTAGTGCTTTTTTCTTCTTTGAGTCAACCACCTGGGATAACAGCGTCTTATTGGAGATTTCACCCTGCTCTACTTTGTGTGTTAGCTCCCTGATTGTTCGATCTTTAATTTCCTTTTCGGCATGGAAGTCAGCGATCTTTTTTTCTTTATCTTTTAGAAGAAGATTATGAGCTTCATTCAGATGATATAAGTCCTCTTCTTTAGTTTTGACAAGGGCTTCATATTCTTTTATCTTTTTGTCATCATAACCCCAACGTATGAGATATCCTAAGATTC
>JAJCYJ010000672.1 GCA_029262975.1 Saprospiraceae bacterium | reverse complement strand
GAACCGTCCTGTGCTTCAGCCCTGATAGCATCTCCTCCTAGACCACCGGCTCCGTAATTATTAACCTGAAAATTACCCGAAGCCGCATCAAAACCATAGATTGAAGAAACGTCGTGTACGATGTTGTTCATATAGAAAAGGTTAGTAATAGCTCCATTTAAATAGGTGGATGGACTCATGTTAACATCCAACTGAAAATCAAACGACAATCCCGCGCCTCCTTCCGGGCTGGTCCCACCAGTACTATTACCATCGAGATCATCAACTGCCAATACATTATTTCCATTTGTAATTGTAAATTCTGCACCTGGAACACCATTTGTATCGTGCCATCCAAATGGAGAAGCTGTTGGCGCCTTTGTCCAAGGGCGAACGGCTATACTACGCACACCTTCGTTTGGTGCTTCAAGTGGTATAGCGAAAACATTATACGAGCTGTCCGTCATCATTTCTAAAGGAGCATGGTACATTTCATTTATTGGCTTCTTAGGAGCGCTTTGGTGAATGTGCGGTGCGCATTCTGGAGTGCCAAAGTCGCAATCAAGAAACATAGCTTTTTGGTCAATTACATTATCACTTCCTGCGTCTACATAAACCGCCCATTTTTCATGAACTTCTGCCATGTCAAGCACAACTTCCCAAGTCAGTACTAAATCATTATTCTGACGAATGTATATGAGCTTACTCGTTATTTCTGACCTTGAATATGAAGGATTTGTATATGTCTTTTTCTGGCTGGCGCCTAATTCTTCGTTGATTAATGTCGTCTGACCTATCCGTGGCAGATTAAAATGAGCGGCAGCTATATGAACTGCATTTAGTGCAGGCGTATTTAGTGCAGATTTCTGCTGGTATGAAGCAAGGTTTACAAAATTGTTAGTTGCATGCGCAATGTTTCCATCTCGATCAAGGTGCACACTGCTGACGGCATTATAAATGTCAATCTCGTTGATCGCCTGGTTATAATATATATGACTTACATCAGAAATCGAGCTGATATGTGATGCTGAAAGGTGAAAATCGGTACTGTTGATAGCAAAGGAAGAAAAGACCCCTTGTTGTGTTGTGATGAACGTTTCAGCTTTTGATAAATCAGCGGAAGATTGACCTAATACTGACGTGATTATCAATAAGTTGACAACGAATGTGATATATATTCGAATTTTCATAAAACTTGGTTAATTTATTTTAAAATTTCAGATGGGTGATCTCGAAAAGTCTGAAATATAGGAAGATTCAATAGTAATATAAGTGAAGAAGGATCAAATTTTCTTGAATGTTGTTAATTATTTATCATTATGACCGCGATCCACGGCATCATTGTGTCATGCATAGAATATTATGTATGAAATATTGGATTACTGTTAGCCAGTATTATTCATTGATTGCACTTAAGAATTGATATTAACTGAGACAGATAATAAAAGATGATTTAATCATTCTGATTAACATAGTTGCACGCAACCTTGGTCAAAGCAATAGGAATATCTTCTTCGTGACCCGGGTGATCTTCTTGGCGCCTGAATCTATCCATGTCAATTGGGAGTTTTTCTTCCCTCCCCGGGTCTCCACATTACACATAGTCTTTACTATTTTCGAGGTTCATTACTTCTTAATGATATCAAATTTTTTTTAACGTATTTTATCTATTTTTGGTTGAACCTATTTCAAACAATTTTTAGTCGAACTAGATTGAGGACATAAATGTTTTTATCTGAATCTTTTTTTCTTCCGACGTCTTTATTTACAAAAAGGTATAATCGCTTTTGGGCATTCTTTCTTATGTGTATACTCTTCGGCTGTAATCAAGTTGATACCCCATTGGAAGAAGATCAATTCAGCATGCATGTCCGGACTGTTGATGCCCAATCTCCTGCTGAAGAACAGGCGGGATTTCACTTGCCTCCAGGGTTTAAAGTGCAATTATTTGCATCCGAACCCGATATAGCGAAACCTCTAAATATGGCTTTTGATGCTCGAGGAAGGATGTGGGTTACTCATTCTTATGAGTACCCTTTTGCAGATACGACGGGGGCCGGAAAAGATCGAATATCCATTTTAGAAGATTCAGACGGGGATGGACGGGCAGATAAATTTACAGTCTTTGCCGATTCATTAAACATACCTATTGGAATCGTGACAGTCCCAGACGGTGCTATCGCCTATAGTATTCCTCACATTTATCATTTTATTGACGAGGATCAGGACGATCGAGTTGATCAACGAAAGGTATTATTAAGTGGATTTCAACATAAGGATACGCATGGAATGATCAATAATTTGATGCGTTCCTGGGATGGATGGATCCATGCAGATCACGGTTTTGCCAATACATCTACTGTCAGCGGATCTGACGGAGACACAATTGTAATGTTTTCGGGAAATACTTTTCGCTTCAGGCCTGATGGTTCGAGGATAGAATTTACGACTACGGGCCGTGTTAATCCTTATGGATATACTTATGACGAGATGGGCTATACCTATTCTGTTGATTGTCATACAAGCCCAATCTATCAAATAATAAGGGGCGCAGATTATCCTCACTTTGGGAAACAACCAACTGGGATAGGATTTGGCCCTGCTATGATGCAACATGAGTACGGAGCTACTGCCCTTGCGGGATTAGAATATTATCTTGGAAATCAGTTTCCCAAGGAATATCAACATAGTTTTTACATGGGTGATGTTGTAAAAAGTCGGGTCTATCGCAATACAATCACAATGAATGGAACAACACCGGTAGCTAAACAAGAACCGGACTTTGTTATCAGCGATGATCCCTGGTTTCGACCTGTAGACGTCAAACTTGGACCTGACGGAGCTTTGTATATCGCGGACTTTTATAACCGAATTATTGGTCATTATGAAGTGGCACTTGATCATCCCGGCAGGGACCGCCAAAGGGGCCGTATTTGGAGGATCACCTATCAAGGAGAAAACCAAGATGAAGACCAAGAAGAAGTGGGTA
Organism: Saprospiraceae bacterium; assembly: GCA_029262975.1. Lineage (GTDB taxonomy): Bacteria > Bacteroidota > Bacteroidia > Chitinophagales > Saprospiraceae > JAJRXG01. The sequence goes on along the minus strand of JAJCYJ010000672.1, from coordinate 900 downwards.
CTATAGATTTATCAATGGCAAGTCTGGCAACACTGATCAATGGACTGAATGATAAAAACCTGTCTCTTAGAATGGCAAAAGCAGACCAAATTGTTGATCGTTTTGGCCCTCAGGCTATTGACCCGATCTTGACTATGCTTGGTGCATCAGAGATGGAAGCATCGTCCTACATCCAGGGATTATGGATATTATTTCGGTTACAAGCCTTATCTGTGGACCTTTTGGCAGAAGCAGTAGAAAGCTCAGATATCAATATCAAAATACATGCACTTCGTATAATGTTTGAAAATGAAGCGCTCGATGAATCTCTGCTAGACAAAGCTTATGAGGCTTTAAGAAATAACAATCCGCACATTCAGCGCCAAGCTTCCATGGTCTTGTCCAGGAATCCCAGGATAGAACATATTCCTCGCTTGTTAGCATTGCACCATTCCGTTGCTGAAGGTGAAGATTCGCATTTGTTTTATACGCTGAGACAAGGCATACGTGATCATCTCCGAGACGACAATGTTATGCGATGGGTAAATAAAAGTATGTGGCAAGAGTTAGATTCCCGGGCACTGGCCGATCTAATGTTAGGCGTGGATAACTTCCTCGCTGCCCGCTTTTTATTGAATCACCTAAGACAGTATAGTGAGCCGGCAGAAAAGCTCATTGCTTATATCGGCCATTCAGCGAGACATATTAGCTCACGAGAGCTTGATCAATTAGTCACTTTAAGTCAAGCAATATCCGACAAGGATGTGGATCTTGAATATAGGCTTTATAAATCTATACAAAAGGGGCTGGCACAAAGCGGACGTATATTGACAACCAAAGGAAAAGAATGGGGAGATTCTCTGGCCTCCTCATTCTTGGGGGAGGATTTAATTGAGAAAGATCAATGGCGCGTAGTTCCGA
>JAJCYJ010000671.1 GCA_029262975.1 Saprospiraceae bacterium | reverse complement strand
AATAAGCCATCTTTTATGCCACGGGAAGAAAGTCCGATGCCATAGAATATTTTGGTGCGTGTCGATACTTTATTCATTATGATAACTCGTTGAAAGATTGAATTGAAAAGATCACCATCAAATATTCCAGTTTAACTTTTGGTATGACGCTGCATACTTCTTAAATACGAATGATCTGCAGGAATCTAAAGTTGATATCCGGAACGAAAATATCATATAGTTATGGAAGAATGAAAAAGAATGAGTGCGCACAAGCATTAACAAGAAAAGGAGAATGATAAATCATTTTTAAGTAGCCTCGTATCCACCATCAATAAATAAGGAGTGTCCATTGATATAGGACGCGGCATCACTTAATAGCCAGGAGATTGCATTAGCTACTTCGTTGGGTTGACCAATGCGCTTCATCGGTACACCATAATTGATATTAAAGTCAATTATATGATCAGGGACATCATCGATAATTGCAGTTTGTATAAATCCGGGACAGACGGAATTTACACGAATATTCAGATTAGCATATTCTACGGCTGCCGTCTTTGTTAAGCCTATCACTCCATGTTTCGCCGCAGCATATGGGCTTCCTCCCGGGACGGCATTGACACCCGCTAAAGAGGCTACATTTACAATTCTTCCACCTCCTGACTGGAGCATAATTCCAATTTCTGCCTGCAGACAATAGAAGACACTTGACAGGTTGATTTGCATCATTCTATCCCAATCTTCTTTTTGAACAAGATGCATGGGGCCTACGGCGCCTCCAATACCCGCATTATTGACTGCAAAATCAATTCGACCTTCTTTTTCAAATATTGCCTTAACGACTTTATCGATCTGAGACTTTTCACCTACATTTAAAGACATGAATTCAGCGTTGCCACCGTCTTTTATAATCATGTCGACTGTTTCCTTACCAGGGTCAGAATTAATGTCTGTGACATAAATTTTCGCTTTTTCTTTACCGAGTGCTAATGCAGTTGCCCTTCCAATACCCGTCGCTGCCCCGGTTATAAATGCGATTTTATCTTTCATTAAATTATAGTTTCCTATTTTCTATTTCCTATTTCCTATTTCCTATTTTCAATTTTCAATTTAGTCATTGTTGACGGGCTTGCGCCTTCACGACCTTCGAGCACTGTCGAGCTCGACCCTTTGGGATCGGTCGTTCATCCGACCTTCGGCCACCTCCTTTAGAAGGAGGACATTTTCAATTTAGCACAATTATAGGCACTTAGGCACATAAGCACTCGGGCACATTCTAATATAGGCTGCACTTCTAATCCATAAAAACCACTAAACCAAAATTTTCAATTATCAATTATGCCTCCCGCTCCTTTGAATCCCTAAAGGAAAAACCGCCCTCAGTTCTTGTAATCTGTATTTTCAATTTTCAATTCCCTGGTATAAATCCTCCTTAATAAAAATTGCTTTTCAATTTTGCACAATTATAGGCACTTAGAAACTTAAGCACTCAAGCACAATAGACTCAAAACCCACTAAACCCACTAAACCCACTAAACCTGATAAACCCATTTAACCCTTATGCCTCCCACACAACACCTTCCTTATTTTCATGCCAGGCCATTAACAAATCCTGGTAGCGTTGTCCAAGTATATTTCTTTTTACTTTTAGCGTAGGTGTTAACAGACCATTCTCCATACTCCAGGCATCTTTGACCACCACTAGCGTTGAGACTCTCTGGTAACTTGGTAATTTTTTATTGACCTCTTCTAAAGTTTTGCTGAGCAGGCTTTTTAATTCTTCCCTGGATTTTGCCATACCTATTTCTGATGGTACGATCAATGCTATTGGTTGTGGACAACCGAGACCAACAATACATATCTGTTCTATATTTTCATCATGACCAAAATGCCATTCTATAGGAGAAGGCACGATAAATTGACCTTTGGCTGTTTTAAAAGTGTCTTTAACACGTCCGGTTATAAATAAATATCCGTCATCATCCAATCTGCCCTGATCTCCTGTTCGCAGCCAGCCATCTTCGATAACTTCAGCTGTCTTTTCCGGATCTTTATAATAACCCTTCATGATGTAATCTGCCTTCATCATGATTTCACTTGTCTCAGGATCGATTTTGATTTGTGCACCAGGAAGTGCTCTGCCTACGGATCCCGGTTTTATTTCAGGGGCTTCCAGACAGCTACAAAGAGCACAGTTTTCGGTCATACCATATCCTTCTGCAATCGGAACATCTAATTTCCGATACCATTCTTTTGTTGATTCTGGTATCGATGCAGCCCCTGTGATACATCCCCGAATATTGTCTAATCCAAGCGACAATCTTAGTTTCTTTTTTACTGCGTCGGCATGAGGACCTTTAAGTGCTTCGTCAAGATGTTGTTGCGGCATTTTCGCCAATACACCCAATTGGAATTTTGTCCATATTCTGGGCACAGCAAAAAACATAGTCGGCTGAGATTCCTGCAAGTTTTTTGCAAAAGTAGCGAGGGATTCAGAAAATGAGATAACCCCTCCAAATCTCAGACAATTGCTCTCGACAACGACGCGTTCTGCAATATGATTGAGCGGCAGAAATGAAAAGAAATGATTGTCACCTTCAGTTGATATTTTTAGGTGATTATTTTGTTCCGTTACGATCTTGGTGCTGTGCAAGACAGAATAAGGTAGCACGACACCTTTAGGCGTACCGGTCGTACCTGAAGTAAATACAATCGTCCAGATATCTTCAAGGTTTGACTGTGGCTCACCTTCAAGAGGTTTATGCGCTTTTATAAAGTCTTGCCATTTTTCGCCTCTGTCGACCTCGGCAGAACCCTCATATTGTGGGAAGGATATAACAGGTAAAGACGAAGGGATACCATCTTTCATACTTTGCCAGTCGTCTATTTTGCCGACAAATAATGCTTTCACATCACCGATTTCGATTAGCTCTTTGACCTGTGGTGCTTTTAAAGTAGGGTAGAAAGGGACAGAGACATGTCCTGCCATCATGATAGCAATATCAGCTATTACCCATTCTCGGCAGTTTTTAGACACCAAACCAATATGACTTTTCTCTGGCAGACCCAATGACTTCAATCCCGTGGCAATTCTTCTGGCCATCTGCCCAGCTTCAGACCATGAATATATTTCCCACTTATCTCCAAATGGCTGTCTTAAAAAGGGTGCATTCGGAGTGGTTTTTTCCCAATGATAGAAATTGAAATCAAATTTGGACATATTTGCTTTTTAACATGAGCTAAAATATACTAGAGTTATTATCAAGAGATAATAAGATCATAGTGAATATTTATGTAAAAGGATTTTTCTGATCTGTGATAATTGTTCAAACGTAGTGGTCACAATATACAATTCTCATCGAAAGAATCTCAGAATTCCATCCGGGTTTGTGATATGATAATTGAGCAAATTAGGCTAAAGTTGCGAAGCTTGTAAAAACTGAATAGCTAACCTTGAATTAAATGGTAAAGGCGGAAAGAAAAGAATATTATTATCGCAACTAAAATAGCAATAGCGATATAGGCTCCACGTGCTAATTGTTGAATTTTTTTGCTCATTTCAGCTCTTTCATTGACACGCGGAAATGCTTTGTCCGGGATTGGTTTGCCGAGAAAATCGCATAGCGGCTTCCACCCTTCGGTGACTTTAAAAATGAGAAGACGGTCTGCAGGAATCACTGCTTTGACTTCTTCTATATGTTCTTTGTATCTTTTGACGGCCAACGTCTTGTTTTTCATCGTCCCTCGAAGTAAGCCATCCCAAACCAGTTTTTTAGTCATATTACTCATCCTTTTGATAGAAGGAAGCAGATAGCCCATCAATTTGAATTGCCACATGATCTCAGATGCGTAGATGGTCTCATAGGTACTGTCATACCATACTTCTGGTCCTCGGGGGTGGAGTGTGAGGATGATCTTCGCATCAGGATATGTTGCGTATAATGATTTCCAGACTGTACATGCAGGATTATCTACAGCTGCTGTATAGTTTTCAAATATGGTGTCCCAGTTGATATTAGTTTTATCGGGGTTATTGGCCACATCATTCCATAATTTTAAGTGACCCGGGTTTTTCTTGCTGTTCATTACCTCAAACATATGATAACAAGGGTATCCAAGTTCCTGGAGAGCCATATAGGTTGAAAGTGTTCCTGTTCTACCAAATCCAGTCCCAATTATCTCTAAACCCATATATTATAATGTCTCCCTAAATTCCTTCGTGCAGCTCTTGATGTTTCAATAAAATGGCACTTATACTTTTTTGATCAATTCGTTGACAATGACTAATCGCACTATCAAGTGTCGCCAATATACGATTGAATCCGCCATTTTCAAAAATAGGCCCTTTCTCTTTCTTGAAAGAACCATCATCGATTATTGCTTGTCGAAGTTCTGCCACCGTTTCAATATTCGAAAGTGGAACAAAATTTATCTCTTCAAGTGCATCTAATTCTGTGTTTAGTGACATTACTAAATCACTCACCCTGTGTCCAAATGTATTAACCTCAGTTTGTTCGACTTCCTCTCTGTTTTGAAGATCCTCCAATTCATGATAAATCCTCTGCTTCAATTGAGTTACAGATTTGAAAAACTTTGTGATCGCTGCATGTTGTATGTACAGGTCACTCAGTTCTATATTTTTACCTATTTTTTTTGATAGCGATAAATGGAAAGCACAAAAGTGCTTGTCCCATTCTGTAAATTTTTCAGCGAACAACCTTTCACGTTCTGCTGTTAATTCGTTGTATCCTAATTCTATTTTCTTTTTGCCAAAAGTCTTCCCATTAAATGTAAAGGAAGATTGTGTCGTTGCACCTTGAGAAATCTGAACAGCCTTGGACATGAGTTCCTGAATTTCTTGTACCGGTCTCATGAGTTCTAAAAGATCTGACTTTATTTTCCTTAATTGACTGACAGAGTGGTCCGTTATTCTGTCGGCTGCATCTTGCAGTTCTTCAGAAGATGGAATGGATAAAAATCTATTGTTCAAATGTGTTATGATATTCTTCTAACAATTCACGTCCGATGGTCTCGGCAGCAACGAATTTTTCAAATTGTTCGACAGTAGCATGATCGCTGGGTGTCTTATCGAAATAGTGCTGGTAAACAAGAGAAGTCATCTTTTTTTGTAAAGATTCTGCAGCATTAAAAAGAATCCATGGGGATCGTTCATCTGTGGGACATTCGATATATGGTA
>JAJCYJ010000670.1 GCA_029262975.1 Saprospiraceae bacterium | reverse complement strand
AAGGGCATCCTGGAAGAAGCCAAGGTCGCTAATGGCTATTATATATTGAATAATTGTGCGCAATCTGCACTGACGAGATATAATGCCGCCTCTGAAATGATAGAGTTAGTAGAAAAACAACATGCCTACGGCATTAAACCCAAAAATGCAGAACAGACCTTTGCGTTAGACGCCCTATTAAATCCGGATATCAAATTAGTTGCCCTCCAGGGAGTGGCCGGTACTGGAAAAACATTGTTGGCATTGGCAGCCGCCTTAGAGCAGAAAAACAAATATGACCAGATCATTTTGTCCAGACCTATTGTCCCTTTAAGTAATCGCGATATTGGTTTCCTGCCCGGAGATGCAGAAGACAAGATATCTCCTTATATGCAACCACTTTGGGATAACCTGAAATTTATAAAATCCCAATACCGTGAAAATGCCAGGAAGAAAAAATGGATAGAAGAATTGCAGGAGAATGGAGACCTTTCTATTACCGCCTTGACCTATATCAGAGGGCGCAGTCTTTCTAATGCTATTTTTATAATTGACGAAGCCCAAAATCTCACCCCCCACGAGATTAAAACAATTATTTCCAGGGCCGGTGAAGGCACCAAAATTATATTCACCGGAGACATCTATCAAATAGACACCCCTTATCTCGACGAACACAGTAATGGTTTATCATATGTCATCGACCGCTTAAAAGGCAGTGAATTATTTGCCCATATCAAATTAGAAAAAGGAGAGCGATCGGAGTTGGCTAATTTGGCTAATAAGTTGTTGTAGGAAGGGCTGTTTAGTATTTGCTTTTTCTTGAGCAAGGAGGAAGATTCTCTTGGTCAGTAGAAGGTTTGTACATACTTGTCTAAGCCCGAAGAAGACGAAACACAAGAAGAGATTATCATATAGAAATCCCTGTAGTTTTGAAATGAATCCATCCAGATCTTTAAGAAATCAAAATAGTATTTAAATTTTCGTCTGAATTATTTAGGTTTATTACTACTTTCGTAAATGTGTCCGAGTTATGTGCAATATTTTGGCTCGAGCGTGAATAATTAGAATTAAGATTCTATAAAAGAAATCAGTCAAAAACTAGAGTATTCATTATCTGATTACAAAAGTCTAGAAATGTTTATAATCGGTTACATAGTTGGGTTTACTCATGAAAAGATGATTAATGAGATGCACAAGGATTATATATAAAGAAAATAGATTCTTCTTGTCGGGATGATTGTGGTTGTTCAAATGGTTAGCTGTAACTAAAATAATCATCAACCATCAAAAACAAAACTCATGTACTTATTTTTTGACACTGAAACAACGGGATTACCAGCAAACTGGAATGCTCCGGCATCAAACACAAGAAATTGGCCGAGGATGGTTCAATTGGCATGTTTACTTTGTGATTCAAATGGATCAATAATTCAGCAGCATGATTTTATTATTAAACCAGATGGCTACATAATTCCGACTGATGCATCTGAAGTCCACGGAATAACAACCGAAAGGGCCAACCAAGAAGGAGTAGATTTGAGCTCATCATTATCAAAATTCTTAGATTTGGCTGCTGAAGCTAAACAATTAGTTGCTCACAATATGGAATTTGATGAAAAGATAGTTGGTGCTGAATGTCATAGAAAATTTGGAAAAAACTCGGTTCCAACAAAGCCAAAATTTTGTACTATGAAAAGCCCACATGTAATAAATTATTGCTCAATTCCTCCATTCAGATACGGTAGTTATAAGTGGCCCAAATTATCCGAACTTCACATAAAGTTATTCGGAATCGATTTTGAGGAAGCTCATGATGCAAGTGTTGATATTCAAGCAACTGCTAAATGTTTCTTTGAGTTAAGAAAACTTGGTGTAATTTGAAAAAAGTAGCAGCCAACAATGTATAACTGTCTATGCTTCCCATCAGGTTGGCACAATGGGTATGACTGACATAGGACATAATATTTGAGAAACAAGAGGATAACAAATGAAATTAGAACAAATACTTGACAAGCTAAATACAATTGAAAAGACATCTTTTTCGAAGATAATTGATAGCATCTTAACGACCAGACCGAGAAATATTAGGGAAGTTGATAAGCTACTTTCTAATTACTCAGACTAAAACTTAATAGTGCCCCTATGTTCGAGGATTCCACCAAGGTGGATAAGTGTAAACTCGAATCGCGGAACGATCACTTTATATTCGGAGTTATAATTTTCTTCCATTATGAAAATATTCTTATGTGCAATATTGTGGGCTATTCCACCCCCTGACCCCTTCAATTGGGATAGAATATTTGTTTTTATAATTTAGCTGAAAGTATGGAGATAGAAGTTTGTTTAAGCATTTTCATGTGGGTATATTAATGGACCTAAATTAATTAACATGTTGGGAGTTATAATTTCTCTACAAAATGGTATTCCATTCTACACTCTGTTCTCCTCAATGAGGATGGTATTCAGGTTTTATAGGTGTAGCTGATAATCCCTTGCCATTTCCATTTGACAAAGAGTGAGCCTTTACAACTCAAAATTCAAGTTATTTCAGTATCAGGCATAATCACCAGTTCAAAAGCATGACCTATGGATATGGGGTGAATTATTGGACCAATACCTGGGCCGAAGGATTCAGGTCTTTTGAAGATGCTGGTCTAAATACAAGAAATCAAATTACAAACCAGTCGTAGGGCTTGACATTGAATGGTTACTATCGGATCGGCAAGGCATTTAATATTGAGCTGATACATAGACCGTCTTATTTAAGAAATAACCCGGATCTTAATAACCAGTATGACACTTGTTAAGCCTTCAATTTTTATGGAGGATAAGATTGAATTGAAAACAGAACTGTAATCGGGAAATATAGTTTTGATATAGGATCATTGGCGAAAATGAAATTGCTGCGTATTAGCATTCAAAAACCTGTATCTACATTAATTTTAGAAACTATTGTTGTTTGATGAAAATAGTGGCGAGAGAATAGTAATCTCCCGCCACTGATGTGTGTGTTTCACTCTACGAATGTATATTCTATGACCCTGGTTCAAAACCACCCTGCAGTCTATATTTTAGTAACTGCATTTTCGCCAGGTAACATCGAGTATCATTCTTGCACTACAATCAGTTTCATTAATTGTATTTAGGCCAATGAATATGTCGATGTTATTGCATCAGGGACTTCAGCATAATTATCTATACCTGTTTCAGACATATCACCAAATTCATATGGATTAGCGATGAAATGACATATAACACTGGTGCTTCCACATATTTCGTCTATACCCATAAGGATAAGGAATAATGCAGCCTTTGTCGCAGGTTCTTCATCCGCCTCTATCGCCATGATCAGAATTTTCGCACATGTCGTCAATGACGCACTTACGCCTCCTACACCCGCTACGATTGCTTTATA
>JAJCYJ010000669.1 GCA_029262975.1 Saprospiraceae bacterium | reverse complement strand
CACGGCATTCAAATCTTTCTGAATCTTTGCAAGAGTTTGGTCATCAACGAGTTCTTGTGTGACTACATGACCAAGTGAAATACTCTGGTACGCCACCTCATGTTTCCCCATTATTTGCTTCACGGTATCGATACACCTCGGACATACCATATTTTTAATACTGATAATCATAGGCATTTTCTAAGAACACGATCCTGATAATTTTTTTATTACGCTATAGCAAGATATTAATGTATAACGCAATACTGTTCAAATCAGTTTAATTCAATCTTTTACTTTCATAAGATTGATCTGTCATCAATCAGACAATGGTGTTTAAAAATCTAATTTAGTTGCTTATTATGCCCTTGAAAATTCAAGAAGCCGGGTCTGTAATCTTCTTAAGATCAGATCGTACAAACAGGAGAATAATTGAAATTGTGGTACCCACAGAGGCAGTAACAGGGTTGAAGAAGTAGAATAATATGATAAAGAGTAAAAGCCACCATAAGACAGAAAGAAAGAATCCAAGTGTATATTTAATCGAGGCATCGAACTGCCGATGATCTATCTTTTGAGACAAAATATAACTTACGATTCCGATTGCCAAAGGATTAAACAAGGTCAATACTTGTGGAATAGCTTTGAGTCTCCTTAAACTGGAATAGGTTTCAAAATTATCAGTAGCAATCTTGTTTTTTAATTCGGTGAAAGAAATTTTTTCATTTTTCCGGTTTAAGGCTTTGACTTTTGTTTCATAACCCTCTTTTTCAGGGATAAGCAATTGGGACTTCATAGCTGATGATAGATCATTGCGCAACGCAATCAGTCCTTTTGCCTTATGCGTATTATACTTTTCTAAATAGTCCTTTACCTTGATAGGAGCACCAAAATTTATAATGCATTTGTGTCTGGGTCTGAAATGATCAAAGTAATTGATACCTACTGGCAGAATTAGCAAATCTTCATCCATATTGATCTGTGTCTGGAGTGCTAATCGGGCTGTTCCTTTTGACAAAGGGCGAAGATAATGCCCTTCATCCATATTGCCTTCAGGGAAAATGAGTACCGGTAGCCCCTTTTTAAGTAGAGACGCACATTTTGCAAATACCTCTTCATTTTTGCTGAGCTTCTCATAACCGTCACGTATGCGGTATACGGGCATCATATTAAGTGCTGACAAGACACCTTCAAAAGGGGTGACAAAAACATCGGATCGTGTCAGAAAATGCACGGGTTTCTTAATATAAACGCCCATCAAAATTGCATCGAGAAATGCATTTTGATGATTTGGTGCAATTAAAAAAGGCTTATTTTTAGGGACATTTTCCTCCCCATTGATTTCCAATCGGCCAAAAAAAAGTGGCAGACCGATCTTCCCGCCATTTTTTACGAACTTATACAATAGACTCATAGACTACAATAATAGGAAAGCCTTATTAAGAATTATTATGATCTGTTATATTCAACGAACCTGTTAACGATGAATTCCTTAATTTTGCATCCTAATTCAATAGGCTGATGGCATCATTTACGAAAGAATACAATCATAGTCAGGACGCAGAACCTCACATTGAACGTTGTAAGGAGATAATCCAAAAATATCCTCAGATTAAAAGTTTGATGGGGCGCAATGTGAATTCCATATACTATATCATAGGTATTGTCGGACTTCAATTCATTATGGCTTTTGTAATGAGTCAGTTTGCATGGTATTGGATTTTAATTGCAGCATGGGGAATAGGGGCATTTGCCAATCATGCTTTATTTGTGTTGCTGCATGAATGTACTCATAATATGGTTTTCAAAAGTCGCATAGCCAATGTTTGGGCAGGCGTACTATGTGATTTACCTAATGGATTTCCGAGTAGCGCTGCATTTAGGAAATATCATCTGAAGCACCATGCATTTCAAGGACATTATGAGATTGATGCTGATATTCCAAGCCGATGGGAAGCAAAAATGATAGGCAATGGTTTTATCGGTAAATCATTCTGGTTATTGCTATTTCCTCTTTTCCAGGCACTCAGACCGCCAAGATTAAAGGAAGTGTCATTCAGTAATAAGTGGATCTGGATAAATTTGTTGACTGTACTGGCTGTCGATGCTGCTGTATTCCTGATTATGGGTCCTATGGCGCTATTGTATCTCGTTGCTTCTTTCTTTTTCTCTGTCGGATTACACCCACTTGGAGGAAGATGGATACAGGAGCATTACCTGGTTGCTGCACCACAGGAGACATATAGCTATTATGGACCTCTGAATAAATTGGCTTTTAATGTTGGCTATCACAATGAACATCATGACTTTGCCTATGTTCCATGGAATAATCTTCCAAAAATTAAAGAGATTGCTCCCGAATACTATGATACTCTCGTGTCGCACAACTCCTGGTCCAAACTAACATGGCAGTTCTTGACAGATAAAAACCTTTCCCTTTTCTCAAGGACACTGAGAGAGGACAGAGGAGGGCTTGAGGTTACCAAAGGAAGCGAAGCAGATTTTTTTACAGGCCGGGAAAAGAAAGAAGAATTAACTACAGTCTAAAAAGACCTGTAGTTACATCTTTTTCAATCCATCAATACACGATCAAATCTTAACAAAAGGTGGGCGCTTAATAGTCGCAGGCACTTGGTTCTTTCTTATTTGAATGAGCATCTCAGTCCCGGACTTGTGAAAAGGTGCAGCTACATATCCAAGTCCAATCCCTTTGTCTATCATAGGAGACATTGTACCGGAGGTAACATTTCCGATTACGTTACCATCTATTGATAGTATGTCATATCCGTGTCTTGGTATTCCTTTCTCATTCATTTCAAATCCGACTAATCTTCGAACTGGTTTATCTAATTTCTGTTGTTCCAGAACCTTGGCATACACAAAATCATGATTAAATTTAGTAATCCATCCAAGTCCTGCCTCGATGGGTGAGGTTGTCTCGTCAATATCATTTCCATAAAGACAAAAACCCATTTCCAGCCTAAGGGTATCTCGCGCGCCGAGCCCTGCAGGTGTGACATCTATCCCATTATCGATGGCAAATATTGCATTCCAAAGGTCTACTGCATGTTTGGCAGGGACATATAATTCGAATCCTCCCGAGCCGGTATAACCAGTAGCAGATATGATAACGTCTTCAATACCTGCCATTTTACCCTTCACGAAATGATAATATTCGATGTTTTCTAATTTTACATCAGTCAGTTCTTGCAGCAAATCACCAGCTCTTGGTCCCTGTACTGCAAAAAGAGCTATTTCATCTGAAGCATTGCGCATCTCAACGCCATAAGTATTATGCTTTGTAATCCAGTCCCAATCTTTTTGAATATTGGAGGCATTGGGGATCATCATAAAGGAATCTTCTGAAAACTTGTAGATGATCAAATCATCGACTATTCCTCCACTATTATTAGGCATGCAAGTATACTGTGCTTGTCCCGGAATAATTTTAGAGGCATCATTACTACATACCTTTTGCAAAAGATCGAGTGCACCAGAACCAGCAAGAAAAAATTCACCCATATGAGATACATCGAATACACCGACACTATTTCGCACAGACATGTGTTCTTCTGACAAAGAAGTATATCGTACCGGCATGTCATAGCCTGCAAAAGGAATAACCTTCGCACCCAGAGCAATATGTGTGTCGTATAGAGGTGTTCTTTTTACTTCTGTCATAATATTAATTTTTGTTTTAAGACATGTCAATTGCGTATTCTTCAATTGGAGCGCAAGTACAAATCAGATTGCGATCTCCTCGTGCATTATCGATTCGACCGACTGAAGGCCAGAATTTTTTCTTTCTCACATAAGGTAATGGAAATACTGCCTGCGCCCTTGTATAGGGATAAGTCCAATCATCTGACGTAGCAATTTCAAATGTATGAGGTGCATTACGCAGCGGATTATTTTCTTGATCCATTTCACCGGATATGATACTTTCAATCTCTCCCCTAATAGATATTAAGGCATCACAGAATCGATCCATTTCCTGCTTTGTTTCACTTTCTGTCGGCTCAATCATCATAGTTCCTGGTACGGGAAAAGACACCGTTGGTGCATGAAAGCCAAAGTCCATTAGTCTCTTGGCAATGTCCGCGACTTCTACCCCCGCTTTCTTAAAATCCCGGCAGTCAATTATCATTTCGTGTGCGCATCTCCCTTTTGGGCCTGTGAATAGGATATTATAGTGTTTTTCTAACCTTGCTTTAATATAATTAGCGTTCAATATTGCAGTTTCAGTGGCCTTTTTTAATCCCTTAGGCCCCATCATTGCAATATAAGCATATGAGATTGCCAGGATACTTGCACTGCCATAAGGTGCTGATGAAATAGCAGGTATCGCTTTTTCTCCACCTGTCTTAACGATTGGATTACCGGGTAAAAATGGGCTGAGATGCGCTGCGACACCTATCGGTCCGACTCCTGGTCCGCCACCACCATGAGGTATACAAAAAGTCTTATGCAAATTAAGGTGACATACGTCCGCACCGATAAGAGCCGGACTGGTGAGACCAACTTGTGCATTCATATTTGCCCCATCCATGTATACCTGACCTCCATTTTCATGAATAGTATCACATATCTCTTTGATTTCTTCTTCAAAAACTCCATGAGTAGATGGATAAGTTACCATAAGCGCAGATAATTTATCCTTATGTTGGATGGCTTTGGACTTAAGATCATCAACATCAATATTTCCCCTATCATCACATTGAACGATGACAACCTTCATGCCTGCCATTACTGCACTGGCGGGATTGGTGCCATGGGCGGATGATGGTATTAATGTGACATCCCTATATGCTTCATCGCGATTCTTATGATATGCCCTGATCACCATCAAGCCGGCATATTCACCCTGAGCCCCACTATTTGGTTGCAATGACATTGCATCAAATCCTGTTATCTCACACAACCAACTGCTCAATTCCTCGATCATTTGTTGGTATCCTTTAGTCTGATCAAGAGGAGCAAAAGGATGCATCTGACCTAATTCCGGCCATGTCACAGGGATCATCTCTGAAGTTGCATTTAGCTTCATTGTACAGGAGCCAAGGGAAATCATTGAATGTGCCAAAGAGAGATCTTTATTCTCCAGATGTTTGATATAGCGTAACATTTCGTGCTCGGAATGATGCTGTTTAAATACTTCATGATTCAAGTATTCTGTGGTCCGCAGAAGACCATCCGGCATGTCTACTTCTACTGATGATTCTTGATTATATAACCACTCCAAATCCACGACTCCAGATCCCCCATGAACAGCAAAAACGCGCACGAGATCTTCTAAATCTTCCGAAGTCACTGTTTCGTCTAAAGAAATACCGACATGCTTATTATCTTCAAAGTATCGCAAGTTAATATCTCGTGATTCTGCGATCATTCTGAATTTTTCAATATAGTCAACCTTGACTTTTAAGGTATCGAAAAAGTGCAGATTAACCTGGTCGTAACCAAGTCTACCCAGATGCTGGTTCAGAAGTGTTGTATATCCTAATATGCGTTCAGCTATTCTTTTTAGTCCCTCGGGGCCATGATAAACAGCATACATACCTGCCATTACTGCAAGTAATACTTGTGCTGTACAAATATTGGAAGTAGCCTTTTCTCGTCGGATATGTTGTTCGCGAGTTTGAAGCGCCATTCGATAAGCCAGGTTACCATGGGCGTCAAGTGATGCACCTATAATTCTGCCTGGCAGCTGTCTTTTATATTTTTCGAGGGTCGCAAAATAACCTGCGTGTGGACCTCCATAACCCATAGGGACGCCAAATCTCTGGGTCGTGCCGATGACCGCATCAGCACCCATTTCTCCGGGAGGTGTTAATAATGTCAGGGATAAAAGATCGGCTCCAACAGCCACCATTACATCACTTTCACCGGCGGATTTAATCACGCTTCTTATATCATTGACGGCGCCATCATTATCGGGGTACTGAAGAAAAATACCGAAAAGTTCAGGATCGTTAAGATCCAGTTCTTCAGTTGTACCCACAACTAAATTAATACCTGCTGACTCTGTCCTGGTCCTGATTACATCCAAAGTTTGTGGAAATACAGAGGCGTCTATAAAGAACTTCTTTGCGTTTTTCTTTGATTTTGGCCGTTTACCATAAAACATTGAAATTGCCTCAGCTGCGGCAGTACCTTCATCAAGCAAAGATGCATTAGCCACTTCCATACCCGTAAGCTCTACGACCAGCGTCTGGAAGTTGATCAAAGCTTCTAATCTACCCTGGGCAATCTCAGCCTGGTAGGGTGTGTAAGCAGTATACCAACCGGGATTCTCCATAATATTACGAAGGATTACCGTTGGTGTGAGCGTACCATAATATCCTGTACCAATATAATTTCTGGATACTTTATTGGAAGACATCATTTTCTTAAACGATGTTAAAAATTCATATTCTCCTTTTGCTGGCGGTAGCTCTAGTTCTTTCCTGGTTCGGATTGTATTCGGGATGGTCTGCTCAATAAGTTCATCTACAGACGAAAGTCCTATT
>JAJCYJ010000668.1 GCA_029262975.1 Saprospiraceae bacterium | reverse complement strand
GATGCAATATCAATAAAAATGGATCTACGCCCTTTGCAGTGGGGTAGGCCATTAATCACTTTAACTCTTGGCTTATGTTCATTTTTTTTCATTCGCCAAAAAAAACGAACCAAAAAAAGGCTCGCGAAATAATACCAGCCCGCAAAGCCGGCACCCGCACCCTCTATTTCGCTTTCCCAACGCTTCATTTATTTCTGCTTACCCTGGGCATTCTCATAATTACAAAGAGAGATTAGCAATATTTCAATGTATAATTAATTATAACCCATTTTAAAAGGCTAAGAGACTATTTTTTATTATTCGAAGCCACACGAAACCCAAAATAGTCATACAAATCGGCTTCCATAACGATAAGCAACACTGCTAAAAGTGGCATCAATGAGTACTCGTTTAATATCTCACTGAATCGCTAGCATAACCCTTGGGCGTGGGAACTACCGGTGAAATATGCAAGAAATAAAGCAAAGAGAACTGATTACTATGCAATATCAGATTATTAAGTCTATTCAAAAGCATGGATGAAGGCCATCGACAGCATCATGCAGCAACATGATATATTAATGCAGGGAAATTAATTGGTTTGTGTTTTTTGTCATATTCATGCCAATGTTAGGCGTAGGCTGCGCCTACGTCCTTATCACATAAACATTTATAGACATTAAGATTTTTAACGAATTTCTGCTCGCCGCTAGGTGGAAGTCTTGATTGCGGTTATATAAACGAATTTCTGGTAGCCGCGGCATGGAAGTCTCGCAGCCTGTTATTTAACAAATTCCTGCACGCCGAGACGTGGAAGTCTCGGTTCCTTCGTCGAATGGACATTTAGTCCATTCGCTGTTCAACAGTTCACTCAAAAACGTGTGCTTATGTGGAAAAGACCAAGATGATCTAAATGAATATCTGCAAAATATTGTAATAGAACAAATACTTGTTAACTTTACACCAGTTAATCGGATATTATCCGTTTATCAGAAACAATAATGGCAATATGGATTTTAGAACGATGATAAAGGAATATGCTGAAGCTCCTATATCTAGACATTTAATTTTAGAATTACTAAGTGTTTATCGGAGACCAAATGATAAAATTAGTGAGTTACTTAAAAGCAAAGAGCTTATTTCTATTAGAAGAGGGCTGTATATCACTGGACCCAAAATGGACTTACCATCACCAGAACCATTTCTAATAGCAAATCATCTTAGAGGACCGAGTTATGTGTCATTAGAGTCCGCATTGTCTTTTTGGGACATGATACCAGAAAGAGCTTATGAAATAAGTTCGGTAACCATAAAATCTTCAAAAATATATAAAACTCCAGTTGGGCGATTTAGTTTCCAACAATTAAAGATTCCCTATTATTCTTATGGAATAAAAAACATAGAGTATTCCCCTAAGCAAACAATGTTAGTTGCCTCACGCGAAAAAGCTTTGTGTGACAAAGTCGTACTAACACCCAAAATTAATCTTAGAAGCATCAAACAAACGCAAGAATTTTTAATGGAAGATCTTCGAATGGATAGCGAAGTATTAAGCACACTAGATACGGAGGTGATGGAATTATGGATTAGCAATGCTCCTAAAAAAAGTAGTCTTAAAATGCTTATTAAAACGCTCATAGAATTATGATAAAAGAGTGGATAGAGGAATATAATCCTCAAAATGAAGAAGCAATATTGTCTGCATTACGTGAAATAATGCAAGAAATAACTTTAGCAGGTTTATCAAGAACTAATTTTTTTGAGAAAGCGGCTTTCTATGGAGGAACCGCTCTCCGGATTTTTTATGGGTTGGATAGATATTCAGAAGATTTGGATTTTTCTTTACTTAAACCTGATTCTAAATTTTCGATTGAGCCATATTTCACAGCCGTTCGAGATGAATTTAAGTCCTTGGGACTGACTGTTAGTATTAAGGAAAAGAAAAAGACAAAACAAACTTCTATTGATTCCGCTTTTCTGAAAGCTGAAACAATATGGCAAGAAATTGTACTCGAAGACATTATCAAAGAAACTGGAGTGCGTTCTAACAAGACATTGAAGATCAAAATAGAAGTTGATCGACAGCCTCCATTAAATTTTAAAACCGAAGAAAAATTAGTACTCCGCCCATTTTCTTTCTACGTGAAATGTTTTACTAAACCAAGTTTATTTGCAGGTAAAATGCATGCCCTGCTGTTTAGAAAATGGAAAAATAGGGTCAAAGGAAGGGATTGGTATGACTTAGAATGGTATATTAAAAAAGGAATTCCTTTGGATGTAAATCATTTCTTAGCTAGGGCAAAAGATACAACTGACTGGCAAGACGATAGAATTTCTAAAGTACAAATTATCGATCTATTAGATGCGAAAATCAAATCAGTTTCTTTTAGCAGTATTAAAGAAGATGTTGTTAGGTTTATCAAAAATGATGATGTTGTAAATATTTGGAGTCCTGAATATTTCAAAGATTTAATAGAGAAAATTAAATTCGAGAATACTTGATCTTATCACAAAGTCAATACACTGCGATTGCTTCGTAAAAAATAAAAATGATTGCCCAACTTTAAAGGCTGAAGATAGTGTCGGCGACTGACCTTTGGATTGTGCCTGCCTGATGGCGGACAAATAGAACATAGCGGTGCTTAATTTTAAACAGTTGAGGTCTATTGGGTTTAGATTAAAGGGTATGGGAGATAAAAGCGGAGATATTGAGTAAGGGTAAGAATCTTGTTCTAATTCAAAAGTGTACTATCAATTGAAGCTAAATATAATATCATATAATTCTTCATTTATAAAAAAAATAGCCATTATAGAGCATAGGTATACCGAACTTACTGCAAGCCATTTAAATTTGCAATTAGAAAATAATGGATCTTCCTTCAGGAGCTTTTAATAACTATGTCGGGTCCTTGTTTGAGGCGAATGCCTGCCCGATAGCGCCTGCATGTGGGTTTACCCGATAGC